>NZ_BAAAZP010000179.1:0-29846 GCF_039536965.1 Nonomuraea antimicrobica
GGCGCCTGGAACGGCCGGTCGGCCAGCTCGGCGCGGAGCCGGTCGATCGCGTGCCGCAGGTGCGCCGGCAGCGGCGGAGGCCCCAGGTCCTGCCTGCCGATGACGCCCGCCTCCAGCGTGAGCGGCGGCGCGATCAGCGCCCTCGTCAGCCGCCGGTCCGGCAAACCGAGCAGGTGCGTGGCCGCCTCGACGGTCAGCCGCCCGTCCCCGGCCCCGGTCACCGCCTCGGCGAGCGCCTTCCGGAGTCCCGCCCAGTGCTCCGGATCGGCGTGCCAGCCGCCCGGCAGGGTAGAGGGCGGCGCGGTGACGCCCATCGTCGCGAGGTCGGCGCCGCTGAGCAGCCCGTGCCAGCGCAGCAGATCGGCCGCCCCCGGTAACCCGCCTCCCGGTACGGCGTCTCGCGTACCCGGTGCGTCCTTCCCGGCTCCCGGAGAGGCTCCGGCCGCGGCGAGTGCCGCGCCGCGGGCTGCCGCCGCCCCCCTACGGGTCAGTGTGGGAGGCCGCACGTCCAGGACGACCACCCCAGTCGTCACGGCAGAGTGGCTGGGATTGCGTAACAGAGCCCGGTCGCCCACCCGCAGCGGCAACGGCCTGGCGAACGACAGCCTCGCGGCGCCCTCGCCGAGCGGTCTGATCCTGGTGGGCACGGCGGCAGAACCGATGTGGAGGAGCAGGTCGCCCTTCGGCGGTTCACCCGGCGACAGCCATACGTCGGCCGAGGTCGTGAGGTGCCACGCGCCGGGGGTCAGCAGTGCGTCCCCGCGTGAAGGGGAGACGGGCCCGCGCAGGTTGACCGCCACGCGGGCAGTGGCGGTGACCACGCCGGCCGGGGTGTTGAGCGTCTGCAGACCGCGCACCCGCACCGGTTCGCCGCCGAGGTGCAGCGTCTGGCCCGCGCGCAGGGTGCCCGCCGTCAGAGTGCCGGTGACCACGACCCCCGCGCCCGTGACGGTGAACACACGGTCGGCCCACAGCCGTACTGGGCCGTCGGTGGCGGGCGGCGGCAGTCCAGCCGCGAGCCGGTCGAGCGCGGTGGCCAGCTTGGGCAGGCCCTGCCCGGTGACCCCGCTGACGGCCAGCGCAGGTATCGTCTCCAGGCACGTGCCGCGTAGCCGGGAACGGGCCTCGGCGAGCGCCGGAGCCGGGTCGGCCAGATCGGCACGGGTGATCACCAGCAGGCCGTGGCGTACGCCGAGCAGGTCGAGGGCGGCCAGGTGTTCACCCGACTGGACGCACCAGCCCTCGTCGGCCGCGACGACGATCATGGCGGCCGGGCACGGCCCCACCCCGGCCAGCATGGTGGTGACGAACCGCTCATGGCCGGGCACGTCGACGAATGCCACCGTCCGTCCGGACGGCAGCGCCGTCCAGGCGAAGCCGAGGTCGATGGTCATGCCCCTGCGGCGCTCCTCGGCCCAGCGGTCGGGTTCCATCCCGGTCAGCGCCCGGACCAGCGTCGACTTGCCGTGGTCGACGTGGCCCGCGGTGGCGATCACGAACATGGTGCCAGGCGGGGACCCGTGGGGTGTTCGGGCGTGACGACCGGCAGGCCGGCCGCGAGCCAGGACTGGAAGCCGCCGACCACGTCGGTGGCGCGGGTCAGGCCGAGCTGCCGCAGCGACCAGGCGGCCAGGCTGGAGGAGTAGCCCTCGTCGCACAGCACGATCCACCGGATGCCCGGGGCCGCCTCGGGGATGCGTGCGGAGGAGCACGGGTCGAGCCGCCACTCCAGGTGGTTGCGCTCGATCACGATGGCGCCGGGCACCTCCCCGTCGTGGCGGCGCTGGAACTCCGGGCGGGTGTCGACGATGAAGGTGTCCGGCGCGCGGGCGGCCGCCTGGGCCTGCGCCGGGTCGAGCCGGCACATCGTCCTACGGGCCTGTTCCAGCAGTTCGTCGACGCTCATCACACTCCACAGGAGGTTGGCGGAGACGGACGGGAATCGAACCCGCCGCGCCGAGATGCTCGGCGCCACCAGTTATGAAGACCGGGAGGCCTCCAGGCTCCTGGACGCCTCCGGAGTGATCTTATAGGTGAAGACAGTTCAGGAGAAGAAACAGAGGGTTGTCCTTCTCCGGTGGCACGACTGCGGTGCTCGGCCCGGCGATGCCATGCTCGCCGGGGCCGGCCACAGGACCCGCTCCGCGAGTTCGTCGTCGGCACGGACGCCGGCGACGTCGCGGCCGTCGTCAGGATCCAGGGTGATGTCGCCGTCGTCAGCACGGCCGACTACTTCATGCCCTTGGTCGACAACCCGTACGGCTGGGGGCGGATCGCGGCCGCCAACGCTGTCGGACATCTGTGCGATGGCGGACGGCCGCTCGTCGGGCTCAACCTGCTGGTGTGCCGCTCGAATATTGAGTTACGTGGCCTGAGCTGCGGTTAAGCGGCGTGGTGGTATTTGTTGATCGTGCCGGTGACGACGGGTCTTCGGCGAACGGATCGCAGGTCGCCGAGTCGGTCACGTCGCGAGCGGGCTGCGTTGCGATGTCCGGGGGACGTTGTTGTCGGGACTGGTGCGGCCGGTGTCCGCTGTAATGGATCAGATACTCGCGGAGCACGAAGACCAGGTGGCGTTCACTGACGATCAGGATCCGGGCCAGGAGCTCACGACGCAGGATACCGATAACCCACTCGCAGGTCGCGTTCATCCTCGGCGTCCGCGGCAGCGTGGTGATGTCCCGCAGTCCCTCAGCTTCGAAGACCCCCGAAAGGCCGAGGTGAAGAGCGGATCCCGATCGTGGATCACGAACCGCAGCCCGGCAATGCGGTCACCCAAGTCCATGACCAGGTTGCGGGCCTGCTGCACCGTCCATGCTCCGGTCGGGTGCGCGCTCACTCCGGCCAAATGCGGTCGCCGGGGGCCGTGCTCGATGAAGACCAGCACATACAGCGGCGCCGGAGCGATACCCGACGCGTGCAGGATCTCCCACACCGTGGAGACCGCAATCGAGTACCCCAGGCGAGCCAACTCACCTGGATTCTCCGATGCTCCAATGTCGGGTTCTCCCGCGCCATCCGCACCATCAGTACCTTGACCGGCTGGCGGGTCCAGGGCCGTCCCAGACGCCACCTGTCGCGGAAGGTCCACTTCCGGGCCACGAGGGTGCGATGCCAACGCGAGATCGTCGCTGGGCTGATCGCGAATACTTCCGCCCACCGGCGGCGGCGGATCAGCCGCGACAACGCTGCAAGCTAGAGCCGGTCGACGCGGCCCCACCGTCGCCACAAGTCTTCCTTCATCGCGTCCGACATTCCTGGCCGACCCATCCGAGCCACGATCCACCCATCCACTTGCAGCGTTGCGTTGATCGTCTGAATCTAAGGGCCCCGCTATTTCGCGATCAACAGGTGTTCGCCACGAGGGACGAGTTCGCCTATCACCGGAAAACCTGGGAGCTCGCCCGCGACGAGCAGGCCGCCTGAGGTCTGCGCGTCGGCGAGGAGAAGCCGCTCGTTCTCCGGCAGGTCGCCGAAGTCGCAGTGGGGGGCGATCCAGTCGAGGTTCCGGCGAGATCCGCCGCTGATGTACCCATCACGGATGGCCTCTCGCGCTCCGTCCAGGTAAGGCACGGCGGCGCTGTCGACGACGGCGGACACTCCGCTCGCCCTGGCCAGCTTGTAGAGATGGCCGAGCAGGCCGAAACCTGTGACGTCGGTAGCGCACAGAACGCCCGCGGCCAGCGCCAGCCGGGACGCGTCCCGGTTGAGCGTCGTCATCGCGGCGACCGCCTCAGGGAAGACCTCCCCGGTTGCCTTGTGCCGCGTGTTGAGCACTCCAATGCCGAGAGGTTTGGTCAGAGTGAGGGGGATGCCGGGTTCGCCCGCGTCCACGCGCAGCAGCCGGCCGGGGTCGGCAAGGCCGGTGACGGCCAGCCCGTACTTGGGATGGGGGTCGTCGATGCTGTGGCCCCCGGCGAGATGGCAGCCCGCTGCCTGGGCCATCGCGGATCCACCGCGCAGGACCTCGCGAGCGAGCTCTAGGGGCAACACGTCGCGGGGCCAGCCGAGCAGATTCAAGGCTATGACGGGCTCGCCGCCGACGGCGTAGATGTCGGAGAGCGCGTTGGTGGCCGCGATCCTGCCGAAGTCATACGGATCGTCAACGACAGGGGTGAAGAAGTCCGTCGTCGTGACGATGGCCGAGGTCGCGTCCTCCACCTGGAGCACCGCGGCATCGTCCCCCTGATCGATTCCCAGCAGTAACCGGCCTGTCGACGGAGGAGAGGTCGGCGAGAGTCCAGCGACCAGATCCTCCAGCTCGCCCGGAGGGATCTTGCAGCTGCAGCCGCCTCCGTTGCCGTATTGCGTGAGCCTGATGTTGTTCATTGGTCTATGATCCACTCTGGAGGCGTTTAGGAGTCTGGTGACCCTCCTGGTCTTCAAAACCAGTGGCGCCGAGAATCTCGGCGCGGCGGGTTCGATTCCCGTCCGCCTCCGCTGGTCGGCGAATCCTGGGATGGTCGCGAGTGGATCGACGCAGTTTGGTGCCGCGGACCGATGCCATGCTGAACGACCCCCGGTTGGCCGCCGCGCAGGAGACGCTCGGTCGTAGCCTCGTCAAGGCCGCGGTGGCGAACGCCCAGCAACAGGTCCGCGAAGGCTTGGCCGACCCCGACAGTGCTGCGGACGTCGCGCTCGCCCTCTTGCCGGCGACCGCGGGCGGCCTCAAGAGCGTCGTCAACGCCACCGGTGTTCTCCTGCACACCAATCTGGGCCGGGCTCCGCTCTCACCCGCCGCCGTCGCGGCGGTCACCGCAGCCGCCGGCTACACCGACGTCGAGTTCGACCTCGCCGGCGGACAGCGCGCCCCCCGTGGCCGTACGACTCTCGCCGCGCTCGCGCAGGCGGTCCCCGAGTCGCAAGCCGTGCACGTGGTCAACAACAATGCGGCCGCGCTCGTGCTCGCCGCCACGGTACTCGCGCAGGGAAAGGAAATCGTCATCAGCCGCGGAGAGCTGGTGGAGATCGGCGATGGATTCCGCGTGCCCGAGCTGCTGGAGGCCGCCGGCTGCCGGCTCCGCGAGGTCGGCACCACGAACAGGACCGCCCTGCGGGACTACCAGAACGCCTGTGGCCAGGACACCGGCTTCATCCTCAAGGTGCATCCGTCCAACTACCGGATCGAGGGATTCACTTGCGAGGTCTCCATCGAGGAGCTCGCCGCGATCGGGCCGCCCGTGGTGGCCGACATCGGTTCAGGACTGCTGCGCCCGGAACCGCTGCTGCCCGGCGAACCGGACGCGGCCAGTGCGCTGCTCCAGGGAGCGGCCCTGGTCACCGCCAGCGGCGACAAGCTCCTCGGCGGCCCGCAGGCGGGCCTTCTGCTCGGCGAAGAAGACCTCGTGGAACGGCTGCGCCGCCATCCCCTCGCCCGCGCGCTGCGAGTGGACAAGCTCACCCTGGCCGCGCTCGAAGCGACCCTGCGCGGCCCGCGGCCGCCGGTGTACCGGTCGCTCCATGCGAGTGTCGCCGAGCTCAGAGAACGCGCGGAACGTCTCGCGCGACGGCTCGGCGGGCACGCGGAGGCGGTGCCGACCATCGCCAGGGTCGGCGGCGGGGGCGCACCGGGAGTGGAGCTGCCCAGCGCGGGGATCGCCGTGGACGAGAGCCTCGCCCTGCGACTGCGCTCCTACGATCCTCCTGTGATCGGCCGGATCACCGATGGGCGCCTGGTGCTCGACCTGCGTGCGGTGGAGCCCGGTCAGGACGAGGTCATCGCTGCTGCGGTGGAGCACGTGTGCAGGTGATCGCGACGGCCGGTCACGTTGACCATGGCAAGTCGACGCTGGTCCGGGCGCTGACCGGGATGGAGCCCCGACCGCTGGGTCGAGGAACGCCGCCGCGGCATGACCATCGACCTCGGGTTCGCCTGGGCCACACTCCGATCGGGTGAGCGGATCGCGTTCGTCGACGAAGGCTGGCAGGCCCAGTCGGCCGAGCACCTGTACCGCTCGAATATTGAGTTACGAGGCCTGAGCTGCGGTTAAGCGGCGTGGTGGTATTCGCTGATCATGCCTGCAACAACGGGCTTTCGGCGAATGGATCGCAGGTCGTTGAGGTCGGTCACGTCGCGGGCGGGCTGCGTTGCAGTGTCCGGAGGTTGTTGTTGCCGGGACTGATGCGGCCGACGCCGTTGTAGTGGATCAGGTATTCGTGGAGCACGTGCATCGACTGACCACCGCGGCCGGCCGCCGAGCTGCCGGCGGAGCACCTGGTTCTCCGGACGGAGCACCAGCAGCTCAACGTCCTTGGCCAGATCAGAGCGGACCAGCACGGTCAGCAGGCCGAACAAGCTCCTCATCAACCGGTGGACAAGCGAGAACACCACCTCGCGATGATGGCAGCCGCCGCTCTGATCGCGCAGCGAAACCCCAGCTCACAGCGCGAAACTGTGTTTTCGAGCGGGACAAGGCCAGTAGACCCGTCGCCGCGATCTCGTCAACGCGGGCGCTGAGAAAGACCATAGCACTTCAGGACTGCTCGGTACCGAAGTGCTGTGGGTCGCACGGGAGACACCTGGCCGACGCCGAACACACGACCTCGTGCTCGTGAGTGGCCCGACGGGAGTGAGCTTCCCTACGGGTGCAGGGCGATCTTTCCCACGTGGCGCCTGCGGGCGAGTTCTTCATCCACGCGAACGGCGCTGGTCCAGTGGGAACGTCGCGGCGATGACGGGCTGGATCTCGGCCCGTCGAGTCAGATCCACGAGAATACGGTCCCCCTGCAGCCGACCCCGCTCGTCATGCCCAGTGTCGTGCCGTACGCGGTCGGCATGTTGCGAGCTGGTCGTCCGTGAGCGCGGCGTCCGGTCATAGAGTGAGGCATGGCGTACGCGACGGGAATCATCGTTATCATCTCGCTCGAGTCGGGTCGGCGTGATCGTGGCTCAAGGCTTCACTGAAGGCGTGCTGCCCGAATGCCGACGAGCATGGTGCCGTCGGGAGCCGAACTGGCGGCGGGCACGCTCGCGTCCGACGCCCCGAGCCTCATCATCGGCCCGGGAAGTCGAACGCGATCAGGACCTTGGCCCGAGTCGCGGCCATGATCGCGTGCAATTGCATCTCTGGGCCGTGGCTGGCGCCACCCCTCGGGAACCCGCGGGCCCGCCCGACTATGCGCGGCGCGCGAACCGTTCCCGGAGGGTGCTGACGAGGGCCGACCCTGGACGTCAGGAGCCCAGCTGACGCTGCACTGCCTGGGCGTCGATCAGATAGTTCATCTCATAGAAGCGCCCATCGCGGACCTTGTGGAAGGCGTACTCGGCATACTCGACCGTGGCCCCGGTGGGGGTCACGCCGAACCACTCCTTCGCGGGCGTGCCCTTGTTGAACAGACGGGCCGCCACGCGATCACCGTCGATGGCGATGTCCTTGACCCGCCAAGTGAAGTCGGGTACCGCATCGCCGTGCCCCTCCAGCTCCGCGATCACGTCGTCCCGCGTGACCCGCTGGCCGTTCTCGATGACCTCGTCGTGAATGAACTCGGTCATGCGGTGAAACTCATGAGCATTGAGCGCATCGATGTAGCGCTGGAAAAGTTCGCGCAGTTCAGTGTCGGACATGATTGCCCTCTCTGCCGCCCCGGATCGGGGTTGTGTACTCGGATGGTGATGACGTGCGACGCCCTCCCACGATCTCGCCGTGGCGGCCGTCGCCGAAGGTAAGAACCCGACTGCAAGTACTTCTATTCCGATCGGTACATAAGTCGACGGGGTGCGCACCCGTCAGCTCTCGTAACGCCCCCACGAGCGTGATGAGGAGCGGGACGAGCAACGCGGTTGCGGTGTTGGCACCGGAGGGACGCCTTCTACAAGCGGAAGCCGCCGGTGGCGTCGATGACCTGTCCCGTGACCCACCGGGCGTCATGGGAGGCGAGGAGGGCGACGACATCAGCGACGTCGCCGGGTTCGCCGATGCGGCCGAGGGCGTTCTGCGCGGCGATCTCGGCGATGAGGTGGGGGTTGCCGCGCAACCAGGAGGCGTTCATGTCGGTGTCGGTGGTGGCGGGGACGACGGCGTTGACAGTGATACCACGGGGGCCGAGGTGCTGGGCGAGGGGCAGGGTGAGGGCGTTGATGGCGCCCTTTGTCATGGTGTAGCCGATGATGTCGGGGAGGGCGACGCGGGTGGCGCCGGAGGAGATGTTCACGATGCGCCCGCCGTCGGCCAGGCGAGGTATGGCAGCCTGGATGATCAGGAACGGCGCGGTGGTGTTGATCTGCTGCTGGCGGATGAAGTCCTCGGCGTCGAACTCCTCGATGGTGCCGTGCAGGGCGACCCCGGCGTTGTTCACCAGCACCCGCACGGGAGCGTCGCGCAGCGAGCCCGCAGCCGCATCGTAGGAGGCCCAGAACGCGGTGCCGGTGTCGGGTGCGGCCAGGTCGGCGGCGAAGGAGAACGCCGCGCCGCCGGCCGCGATGATCTTTCCGACGACGCCGGCTGCGGCGGCCGAGTCCTGGCGGTAGTGAACGGCGACGGTGTATCTGTCGGCGGCGAGACGGCTGGCGATGGCCGCGCCGATGCCACGGCTGGCGCCGGTGACCACTGCGATGCGGTCGGACTCATGGGCGTTGAGCGCCTCGATGTTGCGCAGGTCGGTGTCAGACATGATGGCCTTTCTGTCACCCCGGATCGGGGCTGTATTCGGGTGTTGATGGCTCGCGACGCCCCTCCACGCCTCGTCGTGGCGGCCATTGTTGGAGGGGACAACTTCGGCCCCGCGACTTCTATTCCGAGCGGTACAAAAGTCGGCGTGTCGCTCCGGGATGCGCCACCGCAGCAGCGTCAGCGCAGCGCGCCTGTTCCGCTCGGAAACACGGTGTCGTGCTGTGAGCTGAGGTTCTGCTGCATGATCAGGAAAGCAGCTGCGACCATCGTGAAGTGTTGTTGTCGCTTGTCTACCGGTTGGTGAGGGGCTTGTTCGGCCTGCTGGCGGTACTGATCCGCGCTGATCTGTCCAAAGCCGTTGAGCTGCTGGTGCTCCGCCACGAGAACCAAGTACTCCGCCGCCAGCTCGGTGGCCGACCGCGATGGGGTCACGCCGACCGGCTCTGGCTCGCAGCGTTGTCGCGGCTGGTCCGCCGTCGCCAGTGGGCGGAGGCGTTCCCGGTCACCCCGGCAACGATCCTGCGTTGGCATCGCAACCTGGTAGCGCGTAAGTGGACCTTCACCGACAGGAGGCGCCCGGGACGGCCTGGCACCCGCCGGCCGATCAAGGCACTGATCATGCGGATGGCGCGGGAGAACCCGACCTGGGGGGCATAGGAGAATCCAAGGCGAGTTGGCCCGCCTGGGCTACCCGATCGCCGCCTCGTCTTCACCACCCGAGCCAAGGCGAAACGGCAGGTCATCCGCTGCATCGAAGGATGCTACAACCATCGGCGCCGCCACTCGGCGCTCGGCTACCGGCCACCCCTCGAAGTGCTCAGCGAGTCGCTTTCAACCCGAACAGCCGCATAGGCTACGCCCATAAGACGGCTGTCCGGAATCAACGTGGCCTCTCAGGACGCCAACCTCGTCGTCCCTGCCGTGAGAAATAGCGCATGGCTGGCGGCGAACGGATCGGCGGTGACAGGTTCGCCGTGGCAGCCGACCGGATCGAGGTGGCCGCCTTCTTCGTCAACGGCGCAGCCATCGCCATCCCAGCACGCCGTACCACAGGATGATCGGCAGATGCAGGGCGTACCCGAGCTGTTCCATCACCACCGAAAACCCGGTCGTCCACGGCAACGCGACCGCGACCAGCCCGAAGACCGCAGCGAGCACACCAGCTCGGCGAAGCGCCACGGTCATCGGCACACCTACAGCGGCGGCGACAGTGGCCGCGACCCACAAAAGCCCGGCCAAGTTGACCATCCACTTGGATGTCAGGAGCACGGCGGCCGCGACCGTCGGGGCGGCTGTGAGCTGAGTCAGCGCCAAGTTGCCGGCGTCATGAAGCAGGCCGGCCAGCCCGGCCGCCGCCAGCAGCCCGCCGGCGAGCACTACCAGGTACGCCCCGCCTGAGCCGGCGGCCATCGCCAGCCCTGCAGCGATCAACCCCAGCCAGCCCAGCACATCGAAGGCCAGCTCGGTCAGGTGCAGCCCGGCGTGCTCGCCCACCGCGGCGAGTGTGGCGGGGAGGTCGGACGGATTCAGGGTAAGCCCCGATGGCACCACGATGGCCGCACCGGCGAGCATGGCCACCAGCGAGCTCAGGAGGAGTACACCGGCAAACCGGGTTGCAGGGTTCGAGTCGGTCATGGACGGTGACCGTAGGACTTTGACGCAGGGGCAAGGTCAACACGAGAGGTCGAAATGTGGCGGATCGGACAACTGGCGCGCATGGTCGGCATCACCGAACGTACCCTGCGCCACTACGACAAGATCGGGCTGCTGGTGCCCGCCAAGACAGAGGGCGCCACGGGCTACCGCTGGTACGGCGTGCACGAGCTGTCTCGACTCGAACGCATCCGCGCCTTGCGCCGCCTCGGTCTGCCGCTACGTCAGATCGCCGACCTGTTGGACGCGCCCGAGGCACAACTGAGGCAGGCCGTGACCGATGTCCTGGCGGGTCTCCGGCATGACATCACCGCCCTAGCGGCGACAGCGGCCCATGCGCAAGACCACCTCGCGACGCCGATGTCGATCCTGCCGCAGCAGAGCACGGTGGGCCCGCGCCGTCTGCGCGTGCATCACCTGCGCCTCGCCCATCCGGCCGAGTTGGCCGCCGTCTGCCCGGCGTCGGCCGCGACCCTGCTGACCTGGCTGCGCGGCCACCCAACGGGCGGCTTCGCCGCGGCGGTGACCACCGACCACGCTGGGCAGCAGATCACCCTGCCCAGCCGCACCGTCGTACGCGCCGTTGTGCCGCCCGCGACGGGTGTGGTCCGAGCCGGACAGGACCTGTTCGGCTGGCTGGACCGCCACCACCTGGACATCGTCGGCCCCACCGTGGAAGAGCACCTCGTGGACGCCGACGGCGCACAGGCCACCGTCCTGGAACTCCCCGTACGCCCGCACAAAACTGGACCGGAATGAGTGCGTCCGACCCACCGACCCTTCAACTTGGAACGCGGGGAGCATAGGCGAGATCCCTTCCAGTAATCCGACATCGTCGACGCCGCCCGGAAGGAGCGCGGCTCAGCTACCAAGGCGCGATACCAGGACAACAAGGTGACCGGCGTCGAGAAGAAGACCTCCACCCAGCGACGGCACGGCATCAACCGCGACAACGCCGCCAGCCACAACCGATCCCCTGGCTCATAACAGACCCGAGCGATCTGCCGCCGCAGCACAGCCAGTTAGAAGAATCACCCACTCATGATCCCTTGACAGTAGAACTACCGCTATACGGAAACATTCTCCCAGAACACGTTGCCAATGCGGTGTTCGCACTGACGGGTGGCGACCTCAGCCACACCACCGTGTCCCGCTCGAAAATACGGTTTCGTGCTGTGAGGTGGGGTTTTGCTGTGTGATCAGGGCGGTGGCTGCGACCATCTCGAGGTGTTGTTGTCGCTGATTTACCGGTTGCTGAGGGGCTTGTTCGGCCTGCTGACCGTGCTGATCTGCGCTGATCTGTCCAAAGACGTTGAACTGCTGGTGCTCCGTCAGGAGAACCAGGTGCTCCGTCGGCAGCTCAGTGGCCGTCCGCGGTGGGCTCACGCCGCCCGGCTCTGGCTCGCGGCGTTGTCGCGGTTGATCAGCCGCTACCGGTGGGCGGCGGTGTTCCCCGTCACCCCGGCGACGCTCTTACGCTGGCATCGCACCCTCGTGAGGCGTAAGTGGACCTTCACCGACAGACGACACCCGGGACGCCCTTGCACTCGCCGGCCCGGTCAAGGCACTGATCGTGCGGATGGCGCAGCAGAACCCGACCTGGGGACACCGGAGAATCCAGGGTGAGCTGGCGCCTGGGCCACTCGATAGCGGCCTCCACGGTGTGGGAGATCCTGCACGCCGCCGGCATCGATCCCGCCCCGCCGGGCCGGGCCGACCTGGCGGCAGTTCCTGACCACCCAAGCCCACGCGATCATCGCCTGCGACTTCCTGGTGGTCGAGACGATAATACTCAAGCGGCTGTATGTGCTGGTCTTCATCGAGCACGGCACCCGGAGACTGCACCTTGCCGGAGTAACCGCGCGCCCAACCGGAGCATGGACGGTGCAGCGAGCCCGCAACCTCGCGATGGACCTGGGTGACCGCATCTCCGGGCTGCGGTTCTTGATCCACCTTCGGGACCCGCTCTTCACCTCGACCTTTCGTGAGGTCTTTACAGCTGAAGGGCTACGGAGCATCACCATGCCGCCGCGGACGCCGAGGATGAACGCGATCTGCGAGCAGGTCATCGGTACCCTGCGCCGCGAACTCCTGGACCGGATCCTGATCCTCAACGAACGCCACCTGACCTTCGTGCTCCGCGAGTATCTGATCCACTACAACGGGCACCGTCCGCACCAGTCCCGGAACCAACGTCCTCCGGACATCGCAACGCAGCCTGCCTCCGACCTAGACGACCTACGATCCATCCACCGAAAACCCGTCGCCACAGGAATGATCAACGAATACCACGACGCCGCATACCCGCAGCTCAAGCCACGTAACTCAATATTCGAGCGGCACACGCGCAGGCCGGGCAGTTCGTCGGCCTGGCTGGTGAACACCCCTTCGATGAGCCATCCCTGCCGGCCAACTATTGCGGCTCGGCGCAGCGGGCAGCAGCACTCGCATCCCACTCGGCCAAATAGCGCCGAAGCCCCTGGCCATTTAGCGGCGAAAGTTGCAGGCTACCCGTTCAGCGTCCGACCCCGTATCGCCATGTTCTGCCGTCGCATGAGTGGCTCGTTCGCGGCCAGCAGGCGCCGCAGCGGCGCGGTCAACACCCCGCTGTAGGTGTCGGAGTGCACCAGTCGGGTGCCGACGGTGCCATCGTCGTCGAGCCAGAACTGGTGCAGCCCGCTGAGCACACTCGGGTGCAGGAGCACCGCGTCCCATCGCAGCAGCCGGCCCGGCTCCAACGCCACCAGCTTCGGCCGGAACGTCACGGCCCGGCCTCCGGGGCCGAGGATGCGGACGGCGAGCCGGGATCCGACGTCCAGGTCGCCGGAGATGCGGAGGATCGTCGGGCTCCACTGTGGGTACGCGGCGAAATCCGTGAGCACCTCCCATACCCGTTCGCGCGCGCCGGGGATAGCGATCTCGGTCTCGATCCGGGTCATCGTGCTCCTTCGCCCTCGGCCGCCGGTGCGTTGAGCCGGGCGGGCAGCGTGAATTCGACGTTCTCCGTCGCGGCCCGCTCGACCCGGATGTCGGCGAAGCCGTGCCCGGCGAGGACCGCGAGCAGGTCGTCCACAAGATTCTCCGGGGCGCTGGCGCCGGCGCTCACCCCGACTGTGGTGACGCCGTCGAGCCAGGCGGCGGTGAGGTGGTCCGCGTCGGGCACCAGGTGGGCGCGAGCACCGGCGGCCTGGGCCACCTCGACCATGCGGATCGAGTTGCTGGAGTTGGCCGAGCCCACCACGAGCACCAGGTCGGCGCGGCGGGCGATGGCCTTGACCGCCTGCTGCCTGTTCTCACTGGCGTAGCAGATGTCGCTGGTGGGCGGGATGGCCAGGTAGGGGAAGCGGTCGCGCAGCGCGTCCGTGATCTCCCGGGTCTCGTCCAGTGACAGCGTGGTTTGGGTGAGCAGTGCGGTCGGGGTGGCAGCGTCGATCTCTATGCTCCGCGCGTCTTGGACGGTCTCGACGATCACGGTACGGTCGGGCGCCTCGCCGTAAGTGCCCTCTACCTCCTCGTGGCTGCTGTGCCCGACCAGTAGGAGGGTACGGCCGTCCCGGGCGAAGCGGCGCGCCTCCTGGTGCACTTTGGCGACCAGTGGGCAGGTGGCGTCGATGACGTCGAGGCTCCGGCGCGCGGCGTTGTCACGCACCGCGGGCGCCACCCCGTGTGCCGAGAAGATGCACAGCGCACCCTCCGGCACCTCGTCCTCCGAATCGACGAAGACGGCTCCGCGGGAGCGTAAGTCAGCGACGACGTGGTGGTTGTGCACGATCTCCTTGCGGACATACACCGGCGGCCCGTACCGCTCCAGTGCCTGTTCGACGATCGCGATGGCGCGCCGGACGCCCGCGCAGAAGCCGCGCGGCTCGGCCAGCAGGACGGTGCGCACGGGTGGGTTCGGCGCTGGGCAGTTCGGCAAGGCGTTATCCCATTCGCTCGGCGGTGCCGACTGGCGCGCTCACGCGGAGCGGGTGTCGGTGTTGGTGTCGGCGGTCTCGGTTAGGAGGGCGTGCAGTTGAGCGGAGGTGGTCGGGCCAAGCAGGGTGCGGATGGGGACGGTGTTGCCCAGCGCCGATTTGATCTTCGTACGCAGCTCCACGGCGAGCAGCGAATCCAGGCCGAGGTCGCGTAGCCGATCCGCGCCGCGCACCACGGACACCTCGGAGATCTTGAGTGTCTCCATGATGAGCGACTCCACGCGGTTCGCCTCGTCGCCGTCCGTCTGACCGGTCGGGCCCTGATCCGCCGCCTCGGCCGGGTCCTGCGGGAGCTCCCGGACGCCGGCCGGGCGCAGTAGGCTCAGCAGGGCGTCGCGTCGCAACGTCTCGTACCGTCCGCCGAACTCCGCCCAGTCGGCCGGGTAGCAGACCGGGAAGCCGGTGTCCGGTGTGGTGAGGACGTTCCAGAGGAAGGCATGACCGTCGTCCGCGCCGATCTCCCCCACGCCGGCCGGGGTGAACGAGCGGGTGGGGTCGAGGTCGCGCAGCATGCCCGCCCCGCCCCAGAAGCCCCACCGCACGCCCCGCACGCGTACGTCGCCCACCGCGGCGAGGATGCCTTCCATGGCCGCGTTGGCGGCGGCGTAGTGGCCGAACTGCGGTGACGGCAGCACGGCCGACGCCGACGAGTACGCGACCAGCATCTGCGCGCCGGTCCTGCGGGCCACTTCGGCCACGTGGCGGGTCCCGTCCGTCTTGGGGGCCAGGACGCGGTGCCAGTCGGCGGCGTCCAGCTCGGCGAGCGGTCCGGTCGACAGGCGGCCGGCCAGGTGGAAGATGAACACCTCATCGGCCTCGATCCGGGCCAGCCGCTCCGTGAGCAGGGCGACCGCGGCGGGGTCGCTGATGTCGCAGCGGAGATAGTCGGTCCCGCTGCCGGGGTTGTCCCGGGTTCCGACCAGGATGATGTCGGTGAACGAGCGGGCGCGGAGATCTGCGGCAAGGGCCGAGCCGAGACCGCCGTTGCCCCCGACGATCAGCGCCGCACGCCGGCGCCGGAACGTGGCCCCCCGGTCGGGATACGACGCGTCGTCGTCGGCACCACCGAGATCGAGCAGCGCGATCTCGGTGTCCGCGAAAGTGCTCCAGTAGGCGACCGACCTCGGCCAGGCGCCAGTAGGCGCCAGGTCGCGCAGGTTGAGTTCCGCCGCTCCGGCCTCGGCGTCCTGGGAGGGGGCCGCCGTGATCAGCAGGTCGGTGGCGGTGCCGATGAGGGGTTCGTCCAGCGCGATCCCGATGCGCCTCCCCGGGCCGCCGAGCGCGCCGGGGTTGGTGGCGAGGGCGGCGCGCAGCAAGGCGGCGCGGTGAGGGTCGCCCGAGATGACGAGTTCGTCTTCCGTACCCGGCCGAGCCACCGCGGCGATCCGCTGGGCGGCGCGCACCGCCCAGAGCACGTCCGGCAACCGTCGCGCCTGCCGGTACCCCTGGGGCAGGGGCCGGATGCCGACGGCGCGCGGGCCGTACTGCGGATCGGACCAGACCAGCTCGACGTCGCAGGCTCGCTCTTCGTGCAGCCGGATCTCGACGGTCCAGCGGTCGAGGTGGTGCCGCCCGGTGGGATGCCGGGGGCGGGATCGTGGCGGCTGGTCTGTCAGGCGGGCCACCGACAAGCCGCCACCGCTGTCGCGGCGCAGGCGATGCTCACCCCTTGCGGCCAGATCCCGGATCGACGGCAGATCACCCAGGGGGTCCCCGGCGGGGGCGCACGCCACCGCGGCGGCCAGGCCGGGGAACTCGTACGGCAGCGCCCCGGCCAGCGCGAACAGGAACCCGCTGACCGCTCCGCCCAACTCGTCGGCGGGTGGCTGCTCGGGATCGGTCACGATCACGCCGAGCGGCACGCCTGCCTCGGCGGCGGCGTGGGCCAACTGGGTCAGGACCTGTCCGAGTCCTGCGAGGTAGCCGGTCAGCTCCACCTGTGCGGGGGCAGCGGGGGTGCGCGCGTCGATGAGCAGTTCGCGGCCCGGTCCGGTGCGGGCGACCACGTCGACGATGACGCCGGGGGCCGCAGTCCCGAGCGGCGCGTCGAACAGATTCACCAGGCGCTGCTCGGCGCGGCCGAACGAGCCGGTGTAGGGCACCCAGATCCGGTGCAAGGCCGGAATGGCGGGCCGGCTCTTCATCGTGCGGATGCGAACCCCCTCGCAGCGCACAGCGAGCCGATCCTCGGCGTCCAGGATGGCGATGTCGAACCCGGTTCCGTCCGCGCTCGGTGCGATGACCGAACGCGTGCGCCCGTGCAGCCGGTGCCGGTGGAACGTCATGCGGTCCACCCCCTCGAAGTAGAAGGGGCAGGTGGCCTCCGCGCCGTCGGCCAGCCCGAAGTGCACCGCCGCGAGCCCGTGTAGCGCCGCGTCGAACAGCACCGGGTCGATCTCCCCGCCGACTCCGGTCGGCGTGCCGAGCTCGGCTGTGGCGTACGCGTGCGTCGTGGACGCCCACAGCTCGGAGATGGACCGGAACGGCCCTTCCCATACGTTGCCCGCTGCGGCGAATCCCTGGTAGAAGGCGTTCACCGACAGCGGGGTCAGGTTTAGCGGCAGCTCGGCGGCGGCCGTCTCGGCGGTGGGGCGGGCTGGTGCCACGGTCGCGGTGCAGCACAGGGTGGGCGTGGCGGCGGGGTCCGTGGTGAAGTGCACCTCCACCTGGGAGCCGTCCCGCGAGACGGTGAGCGTGAGCTGGTCGGTGGTGTCGTCGATGACGATCGGCTCCACGAACCGCACCGTGTCGATGCGCAGCGGCTCGCCGGCGGTCCGCAGTGAGCGTACGAGGTAGCTGAGCGTCAGCGTGCCCGGCGCCACCGCCTCGCCGCGTACCCGGTGCCCGGCCAGCAGCCGGACCTGCGGCCCACGCAGTTGGTAGGTCACCGACTCGCCCGAACCCGAGCCCCGGGCCTGGACCGCGCGCTCGGCCGGGCGCAGGGGGCTCACGGAGCGTGGGGTGCGCTTCCACGTCAGTGCGGCGGCGAGCACGGAGGTCCACCGCGGTAACCGGTGCGGGCGCAGCGGGACGTTCGCAGTGAACAGCACGCCGATGGTGGCGCGGACGAAGTCGTCATCCTCGATCGCGTCGGTGGTCAGGACGGTTCCGCCGAACGAGGCGTGCAGGTGACCGGCCAGCACCGACCGCGGCCCGACGTCGAGGATGATCTGGTGGCCGTCGTCGGCCAGCCTCGCTGCCACCGGCGGAAGATCCACCGGGTTGCGCAGGTTGTCGAGCCAGTGTTGCGCCGCCACGGCGGTCTTCGCGGTGGCGGCGGCAGTGGAGGTCGAGGAGTAGAACGGGACGGCGGTGGTCCTGTCGTGGCCGAGGGCCTCCACGGCTGAGGCGAAGGCCGGCAGCGCCGGCTCAACGAACCGGCTGTGCGAGCCGAACACGACCTCCAGGGCGCGGGCGTCGTGCCCGTGCGCGGCGGCCCGTTCGGTGATGGCGTCGAGGGCGTCGGCGGGGCTGGCCAGCACCACACAGCTCGGGCTGTTGACCACGGCCACGTCCGCCGAGGCCGGGATCCAGGCGCGGTCGCGGTCGACATCCTCCCCCGTGATCACGATCATGCGAGTGTTGTCCGAGTGTTGCCGCACCGCCTCCGTGCGGGCGACCAGCAGCCGTGCCGCCGTCTCCAGGTCGAGTGCGCCTGCCGTGCAGGCGGCCGCTATGTCGCCGAAGCTGTGCCCCAGCACCGCGTCGGGCCGCACCCCGTAGTCCCGCAGGGTGAACGCGATGGCAAGCTGCGAGGCCCAGGTGGCGTACGGCTGTAGCGCGGCCGGGATGTCGGCGCCCCCGTCGAGCAGGGGCCGTTCGTGCTCGGCCAGGTGGTCCCGCACCGCCGCGTAGGTGATACGGAGGTGGTCGCGCAGAATCGTGTCGCCGGCCGTACCGGGGTCGAGCCAGTGCGCGCCGAATCCGCCGAACGCGAAGACCACCTTCGGCGCGTCCCGCCAGAGCCCGGCGATGAGGCCCTTGCTGGGGGCGGTCACCGGGACGTCCGGGTAGGTCTGCCGATGTCCTGCGGTGTGGTTGACGCGGTAGGCCAGCGCCGCACTGAGGCACCCGGGGTCGGCGGCGGGTGCTGCCGGGAGTGTGACACCGGGCGAGCTGAGCCGCGGCAGCGAAGGGAGCGCTTGCGGCCCTGTCTCCGGCTCTACCGGTGCGGGCGGTGACGCGAGGACGGCGTGCGCGTTGGTTCCCGTGATGCCGAATGAGCTGACCCCGATCACCGCGTCCCCGGGCAGCGGCAGCCCGTCGCCCACGTTCGCGTGCACGCCTCGCTCGCGATCCGCCAGGTCGTCCCGCAGGTCGCCGTGCGCCAGCATCGGCGGCACCGTCGCGTGGTGGATGCTCAGGGCGGCGACGACCAGCCCGGCCAGCCCTGAGGTGGCCTCGCAGTGACCGATCCGCGTCTTGACCGACCCGATCGGCAGCGGCCGATCCCGCTCTCCGAAGACCGTCATGAGGGCGTCGATCTCGGTGGCGTCGCCGACCGTGGTGCCGGTGCCGTGCGCCTCCACGTAGTCGACGTCCTCCGGGGCGCGTCCGGCCAGCGTGAGGGCGCGGCGGATGACGTCGGTCTGGCCGTCCGCCGACGGGGTGGGCAGCGATCCGCTGCGCCCGCCGTCGTTGCCGACCGCGACGCCCTCGATCACCGCGTAGATGCGGTCCTGTTCGGCCAGGGCGTCCGCCAGTGGCCGCAGCACGACGGCGGCGAAGCCGTCGCTGCGGACGAATCCGTCGGCGCGGGTGGTGCCGAACTTGCAGTGCCCGTCGGCGGCCAGCATGTTCGACCGGTAGAACGACAGCGTCTCGTACGGGTCGAGCACCAGGTTGGTGGCGGCGGCGATGGCGATCGAGCAGTGGCCGACCAGGAGGTTGTCGATCGCGGCGGCGACGGCCGCCAGCCCCGACGAGCAGGCGGTGTCGAGGGTGACGGACGGGCCGGTCAGACCGAAGACGTGCGACAACCGGCCGGACAAGCCGCTGCCGGTGTTGCCGACGTTGCTGATGGCGTCCAGCCCCGAGTCCCGGCGCGCGACGAGCCAGTGGTCGCGGGTGATGCAGCCGCTCACCACGCCGGTGCTGCGGCGCTGCAGGTAGTCGAGGGTGAACCCGGCGTCGCCGATGGCCTCGAACACGGTCTCCACCAGGATCCGCTGCTGTGGGTCCATCACCTCGGCCTCGCGGGCCGAGATGCCGAACGCCGGGTGGTCGAATTCGTCCCAGCCGTCCGCGAACCCCCCGGTCCGGCACACCGTATCGAACGCGGGGTCGCTGACGTCGTGCTCGGTGAGGTAACGCAGGCGGCTTGCGGGGGCGGCGCCGATCTCGGACTCGCGCCGCTGGAGCATGCGCCACACCTCGGCGGGCCCGCGCCCGCCCGGCAGCCGCGCGCCGATGCCGACTATGGCGATACGTCGGTCCATGGACCAGTCACTTTCGTTCGTTGGCAGCGGATTTCTCGGCCCCTGCCGAGTCGACCTCGGACAGAGCCTGCCCGGGGCAGCAGCTGACGGCATGCCGCAGCAGCGCGAGGTCGGCGGTGCGGACGGCATCGGCGTCGATGACGACGAGCCCGCTGTCGTCCTGGTCGAACACCTCCGGGCAGATCAGCACGCACATGCCGGAGCCGCAGCAGCGATACCGGTCAGCCCTGATCATGGCTTTCGCGTGCCGGACTGCCGCACCAGGAGCCGGGTCAGGCCGTGCACGATGGTGTCCGACTTCATCTCGTACGAGTCGAGCGCGAAGTCGCCGTACCGCTCCAGGAAGACCCGCAGCGCCACGGTGAGCTCGACCCGCGCGAGTTGCTGCGCCACACACTGATGCACGCCGAAGCCGAAGGCCAGGTGCCCGCGGTCGCTGCGGCCGATGTCGAGCCGGTACGGGTCCGGGAAGCGCCCGTTGTCGAAGTTGGCCGCGGGCAGGGAGATCGTGATCGTCTCCCCCGGCCGGATCGTCACCCCGCCCAGCTCGACCTCCTCCAGCGCGCCGCGGGAGATGCCGTACTGGATGATCGAGAAGAACCGCAGGAACTCCTCCATGGCGTCGGCTATCGCGCGCTCGTCGCCCTTGAGCGTCGCGGCCGCCTCGGGGTTCGCCAGGAGGTACAAGTAGCTCAGCGCGATCATGTTCGTGGTGGTCTCATGACCGGCCGTGTAGAGCTGGAAGGCGATGCTGGTGATCTCGGCGTGCGACAGCCCTCCATCTTCGATCATGTTCTGGATGAAGCCCGGGGCGCCGTCCTGCTGGCGCCGCGTCACCACCTCGCCCAGTTCGCTGAAGATGATGGCGAACATCTCCCGCACCTGGTCGGCGGTGGAGTCCAGCGACAACATCCGCTCCAGGCAACTGGCGAGGGTGTGGCTGACCTCCTCCTCGACGCCCAGCAGCTGGGTGATCACCAGGGCGGGCAGCGGCGAGGCGACGGCCGAGACCAGATCAACCCGGTCGTCGGCGTCGGCGTCGAACAGCGCGTTCGCCCGTTCGGTGATGTTCGCCTGGAGCTGCCGCATCTCGCCCAGTTTCAGGGCCGCGGCCACGATGCGCCGGTAGTGGGTGTGCTCCGGCGGGTCCATGCCGACGAACATGCCAGGCCGCTCCTCCGGCGGCTGGCCGTCGCCGATGGCCTCGTGGATGGCCGAATGCCGCAGGTCCGGGCGGGAGCTGAACTCCGGCATGGTCAGCACCTTGCGGCACAGCTGGAAGTCGGTGACGATCCAGCCGACGTGGCCGTCGGCGTAGCGCAGCCGGTGGATCGGACCGGCGGCGGCCATGTCCATGAGCCCGGTCGGCAGCTCGAAAACTGAGGTACGGCCGCGCGGAATGGTGGGCAGGGCGTCCGCGGACTCGGTGAGGCTGTCGGATACTTCGGTCATTGCCGCTCCACGATGTCATTGAGTGTGCGCGCCAGCGCGTCGATGAGCCGGCGGGCTTCGATAGGAGTGTGGTCCGCCGGGTCCGCGATGAGGGTGACGGTGACGGCCTGCGTCGCCGGGCTCTCGTTCACGGCGATCATCGGCAGGGCCGGGATCGAGGACTCCGGCAGCACGATCATTCGCGGCGCGTCGGCCAGGCGTGCGAACCGGCGGGCGGCGCCGCGCGCGTTCGACACCACGAGGCCGGCGGGCGCGTTGTGCTCCGGCAGGTACCTGCGGCCGTCGCGGAACGGCGCCGCGGGGGTCTCCGCCTCCAGCTGGTCCAGAAGGTCAGCGTCGAAGGCCCGCGCAGTCGCCAGCACGTCGCCGTGGGCACGCGGCACCGGCACGAGAGCGCCGTGGCTGCAGTTACCGATGGCGCGCGGCGGAATCGGCTCCATCCGCTCGGGACCGATGAACACCCGGCAGTCCACCGGGACGCCGACCACCACTGGGTCTCCGTCCCCGGCCACGAGCGGCGCGACGGCGGAGGCGATCACCCCGGTGAGCGAGGTCGACTGGGCGGCGCACACGTCGTCGATGGTCTGCACCTGCTCCGGTGGGAGGTGCAGGGTCGCCGGCTGCGCGGGCTTCAGCGGCGCGGACGGGGCCTGGGCGTAGAAGAGGCGGGTCTCGCGGATGCCGTCGGCCGGCTGCGGCCCGCCGAGCACGGTTTCCGCGGCGATCGGCCACTCGCGCGCGGCCTGCGGCGGGATCGAGGCCGCGTCGGCGCGGATGCCGAGCAGGCCGAACAGGTGGTCCGCCATCGACAGGATGCCGGTGACGTCGCAGAGCGCGTGGTGCAGCCGTCCCGTGACCACGACGGTGCCGGGGCGGGCGGTGTCCACGGTGAACGCCGACAGCGCGGCGTGCGCGCGGGCGCCGTACGTGGTCGTCTCGATCGCTGGGACCGGAACGGGTTCGAAGACGAAGCCCTCCGGCGTACGAGCGAGCCGGGCCGCGAGGCGGGGGAAAGCGGCGTACATGCGGGCCAGCCCTGCCGCCGCCGCGGCGGGCGTCAGCGACGCCCGCGTCTCTACCTCGAACCCGGTCTGCCAGTCGAGGAAAGCGTGGAAGACCTCGCTCGGCTCCAGCAGCCGCGTCATGCCGGTTCTCCCACCCGCTCGACCTTGGCGTGCACGCTCCCCGGGATGATGGTGGCCAGGGGGCGTCCGTTCGGGTGCTGCGCGGTAGCCGACTCGATCCGCACCGCCAGCAACATCTCCGCGACGACGATCCACATCATCTGCCAGGCGTACTGCTCGCCGACGCAGTGCCGGGGGCCAAGGCCGAAGGGTGTGTACGAGCCCTTCGTGACCGGGCATCCGCCGGCGCCGAAGGTCTCCGGCTCGAAGTCCGCCCCGGCCGGGAACCAGGTCCGGTCCCGGTGCATGGCCCACGGGCTGTACATCACCTCGGTTCCGGCGGGCAGTGGGACACCGGATAATTCGGTGTCGCGGGCCGTGCGCCGGGAGATGACCAGGATGGGCTGGCGGCAGCGCAGCACCTCCGACAGCGTGCGCTTGAGCAGCGGCGTCTCCGACAGATCGGGGCCGTAGGGGACGCCGCGGGCGCGCACGTCCGACACCTCGGCACGCAGCGCGTCCTGTAGGGCCTGGTCGCGGGCCAGCTCCGTGCTGAGCCAGGACAGCGCGGTGGCCGCGGTCTCCGCCCCGGCCATGGTGACCGCGACGACCTGGTCGGCCATCTCGGTGGGTGTCAGCGGCGATCCGTCCTCGTGGCGGACCGTGCGCATGACCGAGATGAGGTCGAGCCGGTCGGAGCCGCCCGTGTCCCGCGCGTTCATCGCCGAGACGATGGCCGCGCGCAGCCGGTCCATCGCGCTGTCGTGCAGGCGGTTCCGCTTGGTGGGAACCCGCAGGTACCACGACGGCACGACGGTACGAAACATGATCGCTTCGAGCGTCAGCGCGAGCCATTCGTGGATGTGGTCGAACTTCTCGTGGTCGATGTCGGTGCCGAACATCGTGGCGGCGAGAATCTTGAACGTCATCCGGTGCAGAGCCGCGTCGATGTCGAGCGTGGTGTCCCAGTGGACCACTTCCTCCCGCGCCACCGCGGTCATCAGCTCGGACAGCCCCACCACGTGCTCACGCTTGAAGAAGCGGTCCAGGTAGTCGCGCTGCCTGCGGTGTTCCGCGCCGTTGGCCAGCACGACGCCGTTGCCCGCCAGCCGCCGCACCCGGTCGTAGAAGATGCCCTTCTCGAAGTCGCCGCGCCGGTCCACGAGCATGTCGTTGATGAGCAGCGGTTCAGCGAGGTAGACGAAGCTTCGGCCGAGCGCGGTGAACACGTGGAGGTCGGCCGAAGAGTTCAGCTCGGTCACGTAGCCCAGCGGGTCGCGGGCCAGCCGTACGATTTGCCGCACCAGGCCGACGTCGTGGTGCACGCGAGTGGTGTATCCGGCCATGTGGTCAGACCAGGCCCTCCGCGATGAGGGAGGCGTAGTTCTTGTCGGTGAAGAGGGTGCTGCCCTCCTCGAACTGAACGACCTGAGGATACCGGCCATCCCACTGATGCCTTTCTCCGTTGTATCGCGTGGTGCGGAAGGACCAGTCCACATTGCCGCACATCATGTGCCATACCTTGCCGCCGTACACGCTCACCGCGTGGTCCGGCCCCAGCACCGCGACGGTCTCGCGTAGCGTGCGCCGGAACGCCGTCTCGGTGCGCTGCACTTCGAGCCCCACCCGGTCGAACGCCTCCTGGACCGAGAGATCCTCGCTGAGGATCAGCGTGGCCACGGCGTTGACCGCGTCGTCGGCGTCAGCCTCGGTGCGGAACGAGAACATGTCGTTACTCAACGCGATGTGATCGAGGGCGTATGTCAGCAGCCGTTCGCGGTAGGCCGACCCGTCCACCGTCTCCGCCTCGAACGGTGGCGCCAGCGCCTCTCCCAGCGCGAAGTACATGCCCATGCCGACGCTGTTGCGGCGCATCCGCAGGTAGGCGGCAAAGGGGTAGACGGCGTCGGAGTTGCGGTAGTTGACCTCTTCGACGCAGCCGATCAGGAAGCGCTCGACCTCGTCATGGAGGCGATCCCAGGTTTGGGGGGTCAGGTGGCCGCGCAGCGTGGACAGGCAGTCGTACAGCGGTTTGAACCAGACGGTGAGCTCTTCGTTGGCCGGAGTGTCCACCTGCTTGTCGTCGAACAGCACGTCGATGGCCGCCTTCAGCTCCGCCGCGTACAGCGGGTCGCTGCCGAGCCGGTCCTTGTCCACCAGCGCGTTGTCAAGGATCGACAGGTATTCGGTGTACTGCGCTGCGGCAACGAGGAACTCGTAGGGCGCGGTGGGCAGGACCAGGGCGGTCCAGAGCGACGCGCGCTCGGCCAGCAGCGTGTCCAGGTCCGCGGGCGGTAACAGGTCAGACAGGCCCTGCCGGCACCATTCCTGGCTGTCGGCGACGACCTGGTCATTGTCGGGGCGCTCCAGCGCGGGTACGCAGTGCTCGTACTGAGGCAGTAGCACATGGGTGCCTGCCAGGGGAAGGGTGAAGTTCACTGCCATCTGCTAAGCGCTCTCGTGCAGGGGGACTGGGATCTGGAAGTGAGGACTCAACTCGCGTTCGATGCGATCCACCGTCTGCTCGCGGAATCCGGCCTCGCGAAGCAGCGACCGGGCCCGGTCCATGAGGCCGCGCAGGTGGCCGGTCACGTGCGCGGCGTTGGCGTCGATCAATCGGCGGTACTGTTCGAGATCGTGCTCGGTGCCGTCGCCGCAGTCGTACACCTGGGCAAGTACCGTCCGCTCCGTGGGCGTGCAGCTGGTGGCGACGATGTGGTGCAGCAGGGTCGCCTTTCCCGCCTTCAGGTCGTCCAGCGGGTTCTTGCCGGTCACCACGGGCTCGCCGTACACCTCGATCAGATCGTCGAGCAGTTGGAACGCCTCCCCGAACGCCGAGCCCGCGTCGATGAGCAGCGGGTCCGTGTCGACTTCGGCGCAGTGGGCGGCCAGGACCATGGGCGCGATCACGGTGTACCAGGCGGTCTTGTTCACCGACATGTCGGTAATAGCCGCGCGAGTGGCGTGCACCCCCTGGTACTCCAGCACGGAGTCCTGGAACTCGCCGACCACGGTGCGTAGCTGTATTTCCTGGAAGAACCCGCCCACGCGGTCGCGGGCCGGCGAGGGGATGCGGTCGATGGCGCGGGCGGTCAGCACAAGCAGCGCGTCGCCGCCCAGCAGCCCGGCCGCGATGCCGAGCCGGGCCGAGGGAATCAGCGCGGAGACCGGCGCCGTCACCCGCCCGTCGGCGCCACCGGTCAGGTCCGCGCCAACCCAACCGAGGTGAAAGGCCGGGTGATTCCGCCGGGTGGGGCTCTCATCGATGATGTCGTCGTGGATCAGCGCGGCCGCGTGAAACAGCTCCAGCGCGGCGCAGGCGTGGCCGAGCATGGCGACGGTGGCCTCGTCGGTACGCCGGTAGCCGTCGAGGGCGTGCGCCGCCACGCGGGTGCGCCGCATGCTGCCGAACCGCGCGACGTAGTCGGACAGCCGCTGAGTGAAGGCCGCCACCCCCGTGCCGGTGGACCGCGAGCCGGCGGTGAGCGCGGCGAACTCGTCCAGCAGCCGTGCCACGTTCGCCCGTACGTGCTCGACCAGTCGCGTTTCGGTCGGGCTCATTGCGCCACCAGCCGCTTTAACCGCATTGGCAGGTTGCCAGGCACCAGAGCACCCATGGCCGCGGGCGGCACCTGCTGGCCGGGCTGGAGGGACAGCTCGTAACGCTTGAGGATGTTGACGATCGCGATGGAGATCTCGATCCAGGCGAAGTGCTCACCGATGCAGTTGCGCACCCCGGCACCGAACGGCAGGAAGGCCGTACGCGGGTACTTCTTGTCGTCGCCGATCCAGCGGCGTGGCCGGAACTCGTTCGGCTCGTCGTAGACGTTCTCGTCCCGCTGGATCGAGTACACCGAATAGAAGACCTGCGTGCCGGGGGGCAGCTCGTACCCACCGAGGGTGGCTGTCTGCAGGGTGCGCCGCCCCAGTGCCCACACTGGCGGGTAGAGGCGCAGCGCCTCCTTGACCACGGCCTGCAGCAGTGGGAGCTGCTGGATGGCGGCCACCGTGTTGGCGCCCGGGTCGAAGCCGGCGACCTCGGCGCGCACTTCCTCCTGGATCTCCGGGTGGCGGCCCAGCAGGTAGCAGGACCAGGCGATGGCGCTCGGCGTGGTCTCGGAACCGGCCGTGAGGAAGGTCAGGAACTCGTTGAGGATCTGCGCGCGGTCGTTGTCGCGACGGGCCACCTCGTCGTCGGTCTCGGTCAGCACGTCCATAAGGTCGGCTCGGTCCTCCCGCTCGCGCTTCATGCGCAGCCGGGCGTCGACCAGCCGGTCGCCGAGGGAGCGCAGGTCGGAGATGGCGGAGTAGAACGCGCGGTTCTCCGGGGTGGGGATGGTGTCGAACAGCCGCGGCGGCAGGGCACCGCGCTTCTCGATGCCGGAGATGACGATGGGCATCTTGGCGCGGACAAGCTCCACGTCACTCTCGCTCATCTTGGTGGAGAACAGCGTGTCGATCACGACCCGGGTGGCCAGCCGGTAGAACTCGGGGTAGAGCTCCACCACGTCGCGGTCTGCCCACGACTCCACCATCGCCGTGCTGTAGGTGTGCATGGCGTCGATGTAGTCGTTTACGGAGGGCTTGTTGAACATGGGCTGCATCAGTCGGCGCTGCCGCAGGTGGAGGTCGCCCTCCGCGAGCAATACGCCGTTGCCGAGCATGGCGCGGGCCCGCTCGTACTGGATGCCCTTGTCGTACTTCTTGGCCTCGGGGACCAGGATCTGGTACAGCAGTTCGTGGTTGGAGATGAGGCAGGCGTCCTTCCACCCGATCTTGATGCGCGACAGCGGCGCGACCTGGGCGGCGGAGCTGAAGAACTTCAGCGGGTCCTGCCAGATGTCGAGAATGTGTCCGATGAGCGGCTTGGCATGCGGAACCAACGGCGGTTTGACAGCCATGGTGGAGACGTCCTCACCAGGAGATGGGAAGGGAGCTGAAACTCCGGAAGACGAAGCCTCCGGGCAGGCGGAGAGGCGGCGCCGACTCGTCGTAGTGCGGCACGGCCGGGATGGCCGTCAGCAGCGTCTCCAGCGCGATGCGCGCCTCGATGCGCGCGAGGTGGGAGCCCATGCATCGGTGGATGCCATGCCCGAACCCGATGTGCTTGTGCACGGCGGGCTTGTCGGCGTCGCCGTTCTGGCCACCGTTCTGCAGGCCCAGCACCGCGTACGCGCCGATCGCCAAGTGCAGCCGGGAGCGCGCGGGGACGGTGACGCCGCGGATCTCTGTGTCCTCCTCGACCGAGCGCGGGGCGCTCTGCACCGGGGGGTCGATGGCCATCGTCTCCTCGACGAACTCGGGGATGGCCGCCGGACTCGCGCCCAGCTCCGCCCAGCGGCCGGTCTCGATGAGCCTGTTGACGGCGTTACCGATCAGCCCGGACGTGGTCTCGTGCCCGGCTGCGATCATGACCCGGATGGCGACGATGATGTCGTCCACGTCGTGCACGGCGCCTGGGGTGCCGATGGCGTCCGCCATGTCGAGGATGAGGCTCGGCCGCCGCTCGGCGCCGATGTCCTCGATCAGCTTGCGCACGTAGTCCTCGTACGCGCGCACCGCCATGGCCGCGCCCACCTGGTGCTCCTCCGGCAGCGGCGCCACCTGCAGCGCCACCCAGAGGTTGTTCCACTCCTTGACCTGCTGCCGGTCGCCCTCCGGAATGCCGATCAGGTCTGAGATGATCTTGATTGGCAGCGGCAGCGCCAGTTCTTGCATGACGTCGAAGGAACGGCGGCCGGACAGGTCGCCGCACATGACGGTAGCCAACTCGCGGATCTTCGGCTCCAGCGTCTCCACCACGGCAGGCGTGAACGGCCTGATGAACGTTTTACGGAAGGCGGAGTGAGCCGGCGGCGTTTCGTTGAAGAGCGCGCCCCGATAGAACAGCGTCTGGTCCAAAATGGCCCGCGCCTCGTCGCAGACCGGAACCTGGCCCTCTAAGTTGTGAACACTGGTGAATCTGTCATGCTGCTCGAAGATATCGAGGATTAGCGTAGGGTCGGTCACAAGGAAGTCGGCCGGGCCGACGGGTGTCAGTGGCGCCTGTGAATGCATCGACCGATAAATGGCGTATGGATCGGTCATGAAGTCTTCGAGGGTAATGGATGACAACAAGTTGAACCCTTCGGAGCTCATGGCGAACCGCCACCGCATCATGACGCGAGCGGGCGGCGACAATGCCGTACACAATCAGAACAGTGCCGGGACTTCGGCCCAAGCCATAAAGGTTTACACGCAATTGCACCCCGCGCCCCATTCAAGCGGGATTGCGTCCAGCCGGCCGATGAACTATCGAATGATGGACAGTAGTGCCTTGACTGCGCTATGTCACGCGGCTCCTTGGTGACAGGAGCCATGATCTAGCCGTGATCCACTGTATGTCAATACTTTTCGGATATGACGCAAAGGTCTAAGGTGTGCGCAGCTTATCTAATTCAGGATGTTTGAGCTGAGACGATGGCGGTTACGTATGTACGGTTGCGGGGATTTGCGCACATGCGCACTCCGGGCGGTCGCGTCTGAAGACCGCCTTCCGGGAGAGTTACGGATCGTTATCACCGCGAAGCCGGGCGTTAAGGGCAAGACGGTCTTGCGTAAGCATTCACGTCATGCGCAGGGCGTGCCGGTACGAGTAGATGCGTAACTGTCCGTCACTTTGATCTATCGGATGGCAGGTGATGTGATCTCCGGGTGCCCGGCCTGGAGATGATTCTCATCATGCTGCTGGACGCAGAGCAGCGAAATGTCCCCATCGACTCGCCGCTCCTGCCGGAGAAGATGCCTGGTGTGGGAGGCGATATCCCGGCCGCCGGCGGAGCTGTCAGCGGCGTGGCTGGAGCCGGTCGAGGCCTCCGGGGTGGGCGTGTCCTAGCGCCATGACGGCCGTGACTAACGCGCCGTACAGGCGTTCGTGATACCAGTGGTCGCCTGCGGGCGTGTCGCCGGCCTCCAACTGGCGGGCGAGCTCGGCGAGCTGCTTGGTCCAATCGGCCGCGGTCGACGGCGGCCGCGGCTCGAGGTTGACGGCCGGGCTGGCGGCCGGTGGTGGCGGTGCCGGCGCGGGCTGGAACCGGATGGCGCGGCCGCGCTCACGTATTCCGCCAGAGTGGTCCCGTGCCGCGCGGCGACCGTCTCCAGGGTGGTGTGCTCGGCATCGGACAGGCGGAGGTTGACGCGCTTGCCGCGCTGTCCCTGCCCGTCTTCGCGGGGGCGCCGGCGGCGTGCTGGGAGCGGTGAGCTGTCCTCGGTCACGGGGCCCTCCGAGCACTTTGGAGAACCCAAACCTATGACTTGTTCCGCCAAGGGCGGCGAGTTCAGCCTGAATGAAAGGCCTTCACCAGGGACCCCGCCGCTCTTTCGCGATACCTGGCAGGCGACACGTTCAATTCCGTCCGACCTCGGCTCACGGGTGCCGACTTCACGGTCGCCAGGGCAGGCGTCGCCGATGGTGCGCGGAGGTTCAAGACGGTGATACAGGCGTCATTCAGGATGGGATGTGAGGGAGCGAGAAGACCCGGCGACGTGAGGTTGCTGGGTTGCGTCTGACTTCGTGATACAGATCTTGGAAAGAATCAGACAGGATCGGCGTGC
>NZ_BAAAZP010000180.1:0-3498 GCF_039536965.1 Nonomuraea antimicrobica
AGCCCGGCCCGCGTCCCGGCCCCGCGGGCCGGGCTTGGGACCCGGACGCGGTGGGGCGGGAACCGGCGCCTGCCCGGCGCCGTTACCGGCCTGGCTGTCCGCCGGCCGGGGCGCAGCCCTTGGCGGCTGCGGCTTGTTGGACGGCTGACCGCCGCCCCTGGAGGGGCCGCTCTTGGCTACCCCCAGCGCTTCGGTGAGCCTGCGGACCACCGGCGCCTCGATGGTCGAGGACGCCGAACGGACGAACTCTCCCATCTCTTGGAGCTTGGCCATGACGACCTTGCTCTCTACGCCGAACTCCTTAGCGAGCTCGTATACCCGGACCTTCGCCACTGCACTCCCTTACTCGGCCCGGGAGGCTGGCTATGCCGTCCGGACCGTCGCTACCTTGACGTCTTCATCGCCGCGTGCTCATCAGGCGCTCATAGCAATCTGACTCCGCCCATCAACTCGGCGTCCTACATGACATTTCGTGGTCTCCCTCCAGGTGCGCCCGCACGGGCGACACGTCAAGCGGCCCCGGCACGCGGAACGCGCGTGGGAACGCTCGGCGCCGCTCGGCGAACTCCAGACAGCTCAGGGCCGGATGCAGCGATGCACCGCGGCCCGGGAGCCGTCCTCGCAGGTCGGGGATCACTTGACCCTCGACCCGCACCAGGCGGAGCAGCTCTGACTTAGCCGTACGGACCCTGCAGCCCACACAGGTGCGCTGTGGTACCGCGTGGCCACCATATTCCAGCTTACCGTGTTGACGCATCTACGGAACCGGCGGCGTCCTCGGCTTGGGTGTCCGGGCGGATGTCGATCCGCCATCCGGTGAGCCTGGCGGCGAGCCGGGCGTTCTGCCCCTCTTTGCCGATGGCCAGCGAGAGCTGGTAGTCGGGCACCGTGACCCGCGCGACGCGCCCCTCGAGGTCGAGCACCTCGACGTGGGAAACGCGCGCCGGGGACAGGGCATTCCCCACGAACTCGCCGGGATCCTCCGACCAGTCGATGATGTCGATCTTCTCGCCGTGCAACTCGGTCATCACGTTGCGCACGCGCGACCCCATGGGGCCGATGCACGCGCCCTTGGCGTTGACGCCCTGCTTGCGCGACCTGACCGCGATCTTCGTACGGTGCCCGGCCTCGCGGGCCACCGCGGCGATCTCCACGGTGCCGTCGGCGATCTCCGGCACCTCGAGCGCGAACAGCTTCTTGACCAGCCCGGGATGCGTGCGCGACAAGGAGATCGAGGGGCCCTTGTGACCCTTCTTCACCTGCACGACGTAGGCGCGGATGCGCTCACCGTGCACGTATTCCTCGCCGGGGACCTGCTCGGCGTGCAGCAGCACGGCCTCGATCTTGCCCAGGTCGACCAGCACCACGCGCGGGTCTCTGCCCTGCTGGATGACGCCCGAGACCAGCTCGCCCTCGCGGCTGGCGTACTCGCCGAAGTTGATCTCGTCTTCCGCGTCGCGCAACTGCTGCAGGATGACCTGCTTGGCGGTGGTGGCGGCGATCCGGCTGAAGTTGCCTGGTGTGTCGTCGTATTCCCTGACGACCTCGCCCGCATCGTCCAGCTCCGCCGCCCAGATCGTGACGTGGCCGCTGGCACGGTCGAGATGGGCGCGCGCCTTGGCGGCGGCGCCCTCGGTGCGGAGGTACGCGATCAGCAGCGCGTCCTCGATCGCCTTGACGACCAGGTCGAAGGAGATGTCCTTCTCCCGCTCCAGGCTGCGCAGGACGCTCATGTCGATGTCCACGGCGGCTCCCCCTTAGCCTTCGTCGCCGTCGACGTCGTCGAACCGGCGGAACTCCACCTGAACCCGTCCGCGGGTCAGGTGCTCATAGTCAAGCCTGCGTGCCGCGCCCGCGACGTCGAGGTCGATGCCGCCCTCGTCGGCGGCCAGGATGCGGCCCTCCAGCACGGTGCCGTCTGTCAGCTCTGCCTTCACCAGGCGCTTGGCCGCGCGCCGCCAGTGACGTGGCTCGGTGAGCGGACGGTCGACGCCCGGCGAGGAGACCTCGAGCGTGTAGGCCGCCTGGCCCATCGCGTCGTCGTCGTCGAGGGCCGTGGAGACGGCCTGGCTCACGTCGGCCACGTCGTCGAGGCTCACGCCGCCGTCACGGTCGACGATCACGCGCAGCAGCCGTCTCTTGCCCGCCTGGGTGACCGTGATGTCCTCCAGGTCGAGGCCCTCCGCGCCGACCACGGGCTCCAGGAGCTTCATCAGGTGGTCGCGGGGTGATGCGCTGCCCATATCGACCTCCCCTAATTGTCATGTCTCAGCCGGGCGGACCTCGCCTCTGGCTCCGCGCCGCCTGACCGTTCGCTCAGCCAGCGGCGACAGTTGACACCCTATCCGTATGAGGGCACCGAAAGAGCGCCACTCGTCACGGTCGAGCGGCGGGTCGGGCGGCGGTCGAACGCCGGAGCGTCGCCGGGCGGCGTTCCCGGGCACTGGCCGTACGATGCTATCCGAGGCCCGAAGGGGGATCCGCGACACCTGGAGGTTCGAGCCCGTGCGCCCGCGTCAGCTTTCCCGGCGAGCCCTGCTGGCGGGCGGGGCGGCCGCTCTGACCGCCTGCAGCGCGTCCGGCCCGCCGAAGCCGTCGGTCCCGCCTCCCGACTCGCCCGACACCGTCCTGGTCAAGGGCCTCATCGTGGAGAAGGAGCGGACGATCGCGCTCTACTCGTCGCTGATCTCGGGCGGGGCCGAGAAGCTGGTGCCGTTCCGCAACCGCCACCAGGCCCATCTGAACGAGCTGCGCAAGCACGTGCCCCCCGCCGCCACTTCCGCCGCTTCCGCCACTGCCTCCGCTTCCGGATCGCCCTCCCCCTCGGCCTCCGCCCGCAGGACGACGGTGGCGCGGCTGCGCGACCTCGAACGCAAGGCCGCCGCCCAGCGGGTGCGCCAGCTCGACACCGCCTCGCCCGGCCTGGCCCAGCTCATCGCCAGCATCGGCGCCTGCGAGGCGGCCCACGTGGTCGCCCTGCCCAGGTCGGTGTGACCGGCGTGCGGGCGGCCGACGACATCGAGATGCTGCGCAAGGCGCTGGCGGCCGAGCATGCCGCGGTGTTCGCGTACGGGCTGCTGGGAGCGCGCACGTCGGGGCCGCTGCGAGACCGGATGAGCGCGGCCTACGACGCGCACCGGGGCGGGCGCGACCAGCTCCGTGGGCTCATCACGGCGCGGGGCGGCCGTCCTGTCGAGTCGGATGCGTCCTACACGCTGCCGTTCTTCCCGTCGAACGCCACGCTGGCGGCCAAGCTGGCGGTGCACCTGGAGAGCGGGGTGACGGCCGCCTACCTCGAGCTGGCCGCCGCCCGCGACACGGCGCTGCGCCATTACGCCGCGCTGGCCATGCAGCGGGCGGTGACCCGCTCCTACTCCTTCCGGCCCGAGCCGCCGACGGCCTTCCCCGGCATGCCCGCGCCCGCGACCCCCTCGGCGACGCCCTCGACCTCCGGCCAGGCCGGAGGCTGAGGCGCGGCAGACCCGGGCCAGGCCGGAG
>NZ_BAAAZP010000181.1:0-11411 GCF_039536965.1 Nonomuraea antimicrobica
TCGCCGTCCTTCAGAACCACCGCGTTGCCCAGGCCGCCTGAGGATGAAAAGGGGTCACTGTTGGACGAGCAACGCGAGACGGTGGACAAGGTGCTGGCCCTGGTCGAGGAGGGATTTACCGCCAATTCCAAACAGGTATTCATCGTCACCGGTGGGCCGGGGACGGGTAAGACCGTCATGGCGCTGGAATTGTTGGGCATGCTGAACGGGCTCCGTAGCTCCGCGGCCCACGCATCAGGCAGTGCGGCGTTCTCCGCGACCTTACGCAAACACGTAACCGGGCGCTATGGCGGCATCTCCGACTTGTTTACCTACTTCAACCAGCATCGGCACCGCGAGCCCAACCACCTGAACGTCTTGATCTGCGACGAGGCGCATCGCCTACGCAAGACCTCCAATCTTCGCTTCGACAAATTCGATCAACGCTCTGACATTCCTCAGATCCATGAGCTCATCCAGGCGGCACGAGTACCAGTGTTCCTGTTGGACCCCCACCAGGTCGTGCGCAACGACGAGATCGGCTCGCCCGAGGAGATCAGGCAAGCCGCCTTAGCGCTGGGAATCCCAGGTGAGCACATTCACGACATCCAGTTGCAGCGCCAGTTTCGCCACAGCCATTGTCCCGAGTACATCGACTGGCTGGAGGATCTGCTTGGCTACGGGCCCAAGCCCCGCCCTTGGACGTATGAAGGCGACTTCCAAATCCTGCGCGCCGACACACCGCAGCAGATGGAGGATTACCTGCGGGCACGGGTCTCCCTAGGTCATTCGGCGCGCATCACCGCGGGCTACTGCTGGGACTGGACCCACGAATACCGGGCTGGACGGCTGGCCTCCGATATTCGCATCGACGACTGGGCGCGGCCGTGGAACGCCTTCAAAGGCAGCAAGCGCTATAAAATTCCCGATCGCACCCTGTGGGCGACCGATCCACGTGGCTTTGAGCAGATCGGATGCATCTACACCGCGCAAAGCTTCGACTGGGACTATGCCGGTGTCATCATGGGGTACGACTACACCTGGGCCGACGATCACTGGAAATCAGTCAACAATAAGCATCGGCCGACTTGGGGGCCAAATCGCCACCGGCTGGTCCGCAATATCTACCGTGTCTTGGCCAGCCGCGGCAGGCACGGGATCGTGCTGTACTCCACTGACCGCGCCACTCGGGACCTACTGGCTGAACTAAAAGTGCCGCCAGTACAGGACGCCCTGGCGATCTTATACGAGGAGCACCCAGAGGCGGCAAAACCGCCTACTCAATCCCCGGTACAGGAAGCTCTCCCATGGTGAGACAGAGGCCAACAGCACCACCGCACCGTTACGGTCGTTGACGCTGGCCGGGCTGACGCAGGCGGTGACCACGGCTCCGAAGGTGTCGACCAGCAGATGCCGTTTCACGCCCGGACCTTCTTGCCGCCGCCGTAGCCGTGCAGGCCACCGCGGTCAATCGCCCGTACGCTCTGGCTGTCGATAATGCCCGCGCCGCCGAGCTGCTGCTCGACATGCGTCTCGAGCTCGACCAGGCGCAGCGCGACATGGAAATGCCGGCCGCGCACTTGGCATGGAGTGGGTGCGCCGCTCCGTCGCCGTCATGATCGCCATAGGGGGCGCCGTAGCTGCGTACGCATCCCAAGACTGGGAGTGGCTGCTCGGTGTGCTTGCCGGTAACGGCGTCAACGTCGCCACCAACCGCACTCACGAAGGATGCGTGACAACCAGTTCTCCTACCTGCACCGCATCGACAAAGCACTCACAAGCAGCCAGTCGAGGCACCACGTCTACCATCCGCTACCCCGCGCGACACGTCGTCTGACAAGACGGTCTCCGAAACAGCGCCGGGATTGCTCGGTCACCCACGCCATTACCCCAGCCGATAACGTCCTGACCAAACCCGCCTTGTCCCACCAGAAGGCGAAGGGGACATCAACTGTCGTAACGCCCTCTCAGGAACTGATCGGAAGGTTGCGGGCACGGGCGCGCGCCGAGGCGCGAAGACCGCTCAAGTACGGATGAAAAGCGTGACGGCGGTTCTGATCCAAGTTGAGGGGAAGATCCAGTCGAGCGATCAGCTCAGACTCTCCCATCCAGGGCTCGTCATGACAGACCCAACACACGCGGGCGTACTCCGCCATCCAGTCCGTCAGTTCCTTCTCACCGGCCAGGCCGAAGGTCAACCGCTTCCCGCTGCCCACTCGTCGGAGCTCAAGCCCGAGCAGGCAACCGAGGCTGAGTCGCAAAGTGGAGCCCTCAGCGTTGCCACGGAAGTGATACCGCACCCTGCTCCGAAGATTCTGCTTGCTGGCTCGGGTCACCATGCGGCGGGGAGCGATCCCCACATAGAGGAGATGGTCAGCGGGCAAGTTGGGATGCGGAGGCTGGGTGAAGTGCCACCCGTAGATACCTGCAGCGTTCGGCACGGGACTTGGGCGGGTGAGTACTTCGGCCGCTTCCCACAACCTGACCGGGTTGAGCAGCCCGGGAGTGTCCATCCTCGCCTCCAGTCTTGTCCATGCAGGAAGGCTAAAGCACGCCACCGACAATGCGGATGAAGGTGCTACCGCGGGTACCGTGCAGGTTCGAATTCCGCCCGGCCGCTCATACCTGCGTCTCCAGCAGCCCCGCGAGGAACTCTTGCGTCGCCGGATCGATCGAGTACACGGCGGTGCCCATCATGCCGCGGGTCAGCAGCACCTTGTAGGTGTTGCGGATCAACCGGTCCGCCTGTTCGTCGCTGACTCCCCTCCGCATCAGCGCCGGGTCCTTGCTGGCGCTCCGAACAGTGACCAACCTGCCTTCGCGATAGACGAGGTCCGGGCCGAAGATCACGCCGTTCCAGTCGTACTCGAAGCCCTGCGCGGTGTAGACGCACCCCACCTGCTCGAAGCCACCGGGCGCCGATGCCCACAAGGCGCTGGCCGGTGCGTTCCCCACGGCCCTGTCACCCTTGACGTTCCACGGCCGCGCCCAGTCACCGATTCGCACGTCGGCGACCAGGCTGTCATCCCCGCTCGGGGCGCTCCAGGACCAGCAGAACCCAGCTGTGATCCGTGCCGAGTACCCCGCTTGAAGCCGAGCTCGCAGCATGGCCTCCAACTCGTACGGGGACTCGGTGAGGGAGACAGCGAAGTGGTCGTCTCCCTTCCACACCTCTGGACCGACGCCGTCCAAGCCCAGCAGGCGCAGCACCCACTCCTCGTACTTACGGCTCCCGCCGCAGCGGAATTGCGCGTCCAGATCGACCTGGTGCACAGCAAGGCCGAGAGAATGAGCGTAGTTGGTGATGTCGGCGACGCGCCCCATCTCACCCGGCCGTACCACCTGATGCTCATCCAGAAGGAAGACCGGAACTCTCGCCGCGTTGATCAGCTCATCCAATTGCGGCCGGCCGGTTCGCTGGTCCGATCTGGTGAACCTGTTGGCCGAGGTCTCGCGAATGCGGTGAGCCTCGTCGCAGATCAGGACATCCAGCTCGTTGGGCTTGGCGGTCATGAAGTTGTTGAAGTACTTGAACATCGCCTTCATCCGGGTCGACCCCTTGGCGACGACGCGCCTCATCGTCTCAGTGAAGGAGCGTGAACCGGTGGCATGCAGGGCCGAGTAACCGCGGTCGGAGAGCTCACCCAGCAGGGACAGCGCGATGACGCTCTTGCCGGAGCCAGGCCCACCGGTGATGATCACTACCTGCTTCGAATTGCCCGCTCGAGCTTTCTCAACCGCATGCAGGACCATCTCGTAGGCCAGGCGCTGCTCGGCCACAAGGACGAACTGGTCGCGATTCTTGATCTCTCCGGCAGCGGCCTTGAGTAGTTGCTTGGACGGACGAATGGAACTGGACAGCAGGCGATCGGCCGCCGCGGCGCCGGGCTCGGGCGCGAACTGTCCCCTTAGGTAGTCGACAAAGTGGCCCCGGCGGGTCTTGCTGAACAGGCGGGTACGTTCGTCCTCGACGTGGTCATAGAGATCGTGAATGTCCGGGTCGCTGGCGTTGTGCAGGTAGGCCACCCCACGCACCGCGTTCCGGTGTTGGTCCAGGGCTCCGACGAAGTCGGCCAGGTATTCGCAGTATCCCCGCACCTGCACGACTGGGTGAAGCTTGGGCCGAGGTCCCATGCCGGACACCAGGACGAGATCCGCGTCGTCCTCGTACAGCTCGGCCTGGCTCCACTGCTTGAGCTCGACGATCAGGTAAGAGTCGGCTCCTGTTCGACGGTCGCGTCCGGCGAGAATGACGTCCGCCCGCTTGCTGGTCAACGGCAGTTGGTACTCGATGAGCATCTCGACGCCACCAAGCCCGGCTTCGACCAGATCTCGGGCCAAGATCGGGATGCTCCGGTCCCAGGACCTGCGCTCCCCCCTCCCCGGATTGATGCCTTGGGTGGCACGCAGGTTCTCAGCGATCACATCGCTGAGGACACGTTCGGGCACCGACTCAGACACCAACTGGACAAGGCTTTCCGCCGAGTGCCGGAAAACGGCCACGGATGTACCCCCAGGCAGCACGAAAGACTCGTGCGGTATGGGGGCCTGTCCGCCACCGAAGCGGAAGCCCGTCGGGCCGCATCACCGATACATCCAGAAGATTACCGGGATCTTCCCTCGGTCCGGTCACGGATGAGCCATCGAAAGCCCGAACCGGCGTACTCAGCAACTCTCAATGCAATCCGAGGATCCTGATCGCTAGATCTAGTGCGAAATCTGGAAGGAATCGTCCGAGCACGTAGCGGATCGCGAACGGCCTGTTGTCAACGAGATGTTCACGCCTAAGGTGTCATCGTGCAGCGACTTGCCCTCTTTGACCTCGACAGGACGCTCATTGATCTCGGTGGCGCATTCCTGCGGTGGGCCACGGAGTTTGCTGAGCAACATCGCTTGAAGCCTGGCGACATCGCCTGGCTCGTCGCCTTGGACCGAGGCAGGCACCCTCATCGAGAGATGTTCTTCAATGAGGTGCGCGAGCACTTCGCGCTGGCGAAACCGGTCGAGGAGCTATGGGCTGGCTACCGCCGGCGGATGCCGTACCTCGTGCAGTGTTACCCGGGCGTCCTGTCGGGGTTGGGTGAGCTGCGGGCCGCGGGGTGGCGCGTCGGGATCGTCACCAATGGCATGGCGGACAACCAACTCGGTAAGCTTCGGCGAACCGGCCTGGCCGACGTGGTCGACGGCTACGCCGTGTCAGGGGTTGAGGGCGTCCGGAAGCCGGATGCTCGTCTTTTCCAGATCGCCGCTCAGCGGTGCGGAGCCAGCCTCACCGGGGGCGGTTGGATGGTGGGCGACAACCTCGTCGCGGACATCGCAGGTGCTCAGGCTGCGGGTCTGCGTGGAATCTGGGTCGATCGAGGTACGTGGCCAGGGTACGAACATCGGGCCGATCACGTGGTGGCGGACGTAGCCGAGGCCATTGCCATCATGCGTGATACGTACCAGCCGGGATGAATGTTGAGCTTATGCCGTATGAGTAGTTCCGCTCGACCGCGCCGCGACGGCCCTTTATCGTCACATTGATCCCATAGAAAGCCGTCCTCGAGGTCCAAAGGCTCCAGGATGATGGCGACCCAGGAACAAATCGCCGCCGCGCGACGCACGATCGAACAGTTACGTGACCAGCACGCTAACGACGTGCGCAAGCTCATCGGCCTGCTCGAAGCCGGCGCGATGAAGGGCAAGGCCGCCGACAATCTGCTCAAGGACTGCCAGGCCTGGGAGGCAGCCTACCGAGGCGTCTTCAACCGAGCTCTGGCACTGGTCGAGTCCGTACATCCCGATCCCGCCAAACCAACAGACCCCTTAGGACTGTGGCCACCACTCTTGAATCTGCCGGGAAAGGCCGGCGGATGAGCCCATCTCCGAACCGGGTCGGCATCGACCCAGCCCTGATGACTCAGCTCATCGGCGAGATCAAGCGCCTCAAGCAGGCGTGGCCGGACGCGGATGCGCAGATCGCCAGAGCCCTGAGCTCGATCGGCACCAGCATGACCGGACCAGGCACACTCAGGGACGTCGCCTCCCAGATCGCCCAGCAGATCCCCGACCTCCAGCGCCGCCTGGACCTCATCATCTCCACCCAGAAGATCGGACTCGACAAGGGCGTCGTCTGGGCGGACGAGACACTCTGGATCTCGAACTCACCGGCAAGCGGCGCCGCAGCGGCCAAGACCGTAGGCGACCAGCTTCGCAAGGCGGCTGCCAGCGGTCAGGGGACGCTCTCCAAGGAGACCTTGGACCTGCTGGAGCAGCACCAGCACGATCCGTACTTCGCGGTCGCCTTAGCCAAGGAGATGCCGCCGAAGGAGCTGAAGGCGCTACTGGAACGTCTCTACCTGGCGCACCGAGGATCCTTGGACGACGACTGGACAAAGCCGTCGTCGTCCTCCGTCATGGACCGTCTGGCACGAGCTCTCAGTGTGACGTTGGGAACAGCCTCGCGCGGAGTTGGCGAGATGAAGCTCCCCAAGACCTATGTCGACGAACTGATTGCTACCGACGACTCTCCGATGAGCGGCCGCATGGTCGACGAGCTCCTGCGCTACGGCACCCTCGACGACGCGTTCCTCCGCGAGGTCGCCAACAAGGTCTTCGACAACGCGCAGAAGCCGCCGTCCCAGCAGCAGGACATCATCAAGTTCGGGCCCGGCCTTGCAGCCACTCTGGCGAACAACGCCAGAGTCGCTCAAGACTTCTTCACCGACCCCGCACGCAAGCCCCTGTCCTTCCTGATGCGGGACAACTTCTGGGGCAGCGGGAACGGTGAACTCGGCCGAGCCATTGAGGCAGCCACGACAAGATTCCGCGACCACGGCCAACCTCCCGGGACTTCACGAGGGTACACGTCGGCCTTGATCGCGTCCTGGGCCGTCCACTTCTGGTCAGACCCGCGAGCGCAGGCCAGCCTTCCCGATACCAGGCAGCACGCTGCTCGCGTCTTCTCTGCCTACACGGGCGACGTTCATCGAGCTGCTATAACCGATTTCCCGGAACCGATGGGTGTGAATCCACAGCCCGACTCTGACCCGAACCTCCCTGGCAAGCAGCCTTATGGAGCCATGCTTGATGGCGGCGCGGTCAAGAATGTGATGACTTGGGCTTTCAAGGATCCACAAGCGCTAAAAATTGCAGTCGAGGGACACGGCGAGTACAGTACGAAGGTCCTGGACGCCCAGGGCAAGGCGATCCGCGATATGGTTAACGCCGAATTCGCCGAGTGGCAGCGCGCTCACCCGGACGCATCGAAAGAGGAGCAGCAGGCACATCGCCAGAAGCTACTCACCGACAACATGAACAGCAATCCAGGAAAACTTTTCAATGCTCAGACGAATGCCCTCGGTAAGTCGCTCCACCTCATAGTCGACGCCGGAAATTTGACCAACATCAACGAGGCGGACCAGAAAGATCAGAAGAGCCAGGCTTTCAAGGATGGCGTATCCAGAACGCTCAAGCTGGCACTTACCCCAGCCGGAAACTGGGTCGTTGCCGGCTACGAGTATCTTGAAGACCCTATTAGTGACAGCATCAAGCACACCAAGGGCAAGGCCGCACGCAGCCAGGGAGAGGAAACCCTTCGCGAGAGCCAGCGCCTCTTCAACGACCTAACGGCAAATGTGATGATGCGGTACGGATTGTTCGGAGACGAATCAGCCAAAGGTTCCGCGCATCCTCACGCGTCCGAGAACTATGCCGAGAGGTCGGGTGGCGACTTCCTTGCCAACGGCCAGATCATCCCCCGTGATCAGATGACTTGGCAACAGAGGATCGCCTACGATGAGTGGCTGAAGAGCTCTCCGGCCGCCGCCGTCTTCCATGAGGTCGACCGAGCCGTCTGGGAGGGATTCCAGTTGGACGTTCCTCCATATCCGGAGGCAGAGGAATGAGAAATTGGTCGGCTCCCGCTTTGTTGACTGTCATCCTCATCTCTGTGGCAGCGTGTTCATCGCCTCCCCCTGCGGATCGCCGCCCACTCGGCAGTGTGACGACACCGCCTGTGGAGTGTGGTCTTCTTTCCAGCCAAGCCATTGGCCGAGCCATCGGGTTGAGCGGCTTCTACGCGAGCGGGTCAACATCGGCGAACGACTTCTCTCATTGTGTCGTCAGCAAATCACCGAGCATCAGAGATAAGGCTTCAATGACCATCGAGCTGCAGGATCCCTTCCCTTCGACTTTGCAGAGTCTAGAGAACGGGAAAGCAAGGGACAGAGGGGTGGCCCTGCCCAGCGGCATCGGTCCAGGTTACAGCGCACCAATAAAAGATACAGATGGAAACATCGTTGGGGCCAAGGCCTTTGCCTGGACACAGGACGGCACCAAAATGCTAGCCATCCAGATCGTCAAGGGAGCGCCGGGGCGAGATCATCAAGCCGACGCCATCGAGTTCGCCCGCCAGCTCCGCCCCCTTCTCTTGACCTCAGCCCCGCAACAACCGCGCTAACCGTAGAGAAGGTGGCACGCCCGATTTCGGAAGAGGAACTCGGGGCGGGAAGGCGGGAACATTTTGTCGCACGTCCGGGCGATCCCCTGCGCCGGTTTCCTCTCCCTGGCTCGCGGGTCGTTGTGCCCGTCGTTCCTCGCGCGATCAGCAGGAACAGTAGTCTTCCTGTGTGGAGCCGGCGGCTCACTTCGAGGACGTCGGCGTGGCACAGCCGGTAGCGCTGATCGACGATGGGGCCTCGGCGACTTCGCCTCGCTCTTCGACACGTCAGAAGTGGGCCTGGGCGTCGTCGAGGGCAGCGATCCTGGCGAACTCGTCGTCAGCGGAGTGGACGTAACCGGGCGCTCCACGACGCTCGGTGCGGGTGTCGGGGTCGAAGCGGCGCTCGATGAGGGCGTGACACACTCCGTTCCCCAGGAACTCGACCAGATGCTGAAGGCGATGCAGCCCAGGAGACCAGCGGCAAGCGCCGGCCGAGCCAGCCGACGCCGATCTAGCAGCGGTGCTCGTTCTGGTGGGGTGGGGGTCGAGTACCTCCGCCAGCTAAGGGGATCGGACTCGGTGCCAGGTCGACGCCGGTCTCGTATCGGCAGGCCGTACGGCGGGCGCCGTAGCTGGCGGAGGTCTTCGGGTGAGGGGGTGGGGTGGTTCTCGTCTTCGTGCATGATCCTCCCAGTCAGCGAACAGCGATGCAGGACGAACCGGCCCCGGGGACGCTCGGGGCCGGTAGTGGATGAATGCGGGCTATGTGTCCAGGGCGTCGTTGATCTTGCCGTTGATCTGCTCCTGCTGGCCGTCCATGCACTTGGCATAGACGCGCAGCAGGACGTCAACGCTGTGTCCGGCCCTCTTGGCGACTTCCGGGGCCGGAACGCTCGCGTTCAGCCAGAGGGACACCGCCGCATGCCGCAGGTCGTATGGCCGGGCGGCCAGCGACGAGGCGACCTGCGCCGGGGTGAGGGCCAGCTTTCGGGCCTCCTGCCAGACGTAGGAGTGCGCTGAGCTGGAGTAGGTGCCGCCGGTTGCGGTGCTGAAGATCCTCCCGTCCTTGGCGGTACCGAACTCGGCGACGTGCTCGCGGAGCATGGTGACCAGGACGGGCGGGATCGGGATCTCTCGTGTCTCCTTGTCCGCGCGGTGCTTCAGGCTGCGCGACTCGTGGGTCTGGCCGGAGTCGGTCCAGCGCTTCGTTGCCTGAGGTCGCGCCCTTTCCAGGACGATCAGGCCCCAACCCGTCTCAGGCAGCGTGCAGTTCGCCAGCCGCAGGTCCGCCGCCTCCTCCGGACGGAGCGCCGCGTAGTAAATGCAGGCGAACAGCGCCTTGAGCCGCCGACCGCGCTTGCGCCCTACCTTGGGCACGGCGTCAAGAAGTTGCCGGGCTTGGGCCGGGTTGACGACGGTTCGCGGATCGATGACGGTCACGGCTTTTGGCGCCGTCCATTTGATCTCGTCCAGCGGGTTGCTGCCGAACGCCTTCTGCTCGACCGCGTGCTCCAGCAGGTGATGGAGGATGGCGCGCTTGCGCCGTACCGTGTTCGCTCCGGCTGGAGTGCCGGCGAAGGTGACCGAGATGGCGTCGAGCGCCGTACGAAGGACATGCGACTCCTTCAGCGCGGACAGCGGAAGGGAAGCCCGCTCCAGCCAGCCCAACGTCGCGGTCTGGGCTGCGGTCAGGGCCGGGCGCCTCTTCTCGGGGATGAGGGCGTAGGTGCGGAGGACTTCTCGCAACTGCTCGGCGGTCGGACGCCGCGGCGCGTCGGTGACCAGCACGGGAACCAGCGACAGGAGCGCGTAGGCGTCCGTCTCTCGGGTGCGGGCAGCCGAGGTGTTCCAGCGGCGAAGGACGTATGCCTGGGCGAACTCGAAAAGCGTCGGGCCGGAGGACACGCGTGCCAGCATCGACACCGGCAACCCGGTGGCGAGGTCGAACTCCTCCCCCGCCTTCGCCGCCTGCCGCAGGTCGGACATGAAGGCATTGGCCAGCCCCTTGGTACGGAAGCTCTTGGACTTCTGCTTGCCTGCGACGCGCCAGCGGGCGATGAACAGTGGCGTGTCGCGGTCTGCACGGTGCTGGATCGCGCCGAGCTTGACGTCGTACGTGTTCACACCGTCTCCCGTCGCGAGTCCAGCCAGGTCATGAGGTCGCTCCGCCAGACGCGGAGTTCGTGGTTGGGCAACTGGACGCAGACCGGCGCACGGCCCAGTTCGCGCCAGCGGTAAAAGGTGCGGCGGGACACGCCGCCCAGTTCGGCAAGCACCTGCGGGACGGTCAGCAGCTCATCGCACCTACTCATCAGGCATCACCGCCGGCCCTGGTAGACGGGTGCCGGTGAGCGCAGCCGCGAGGACCTGTTCTCCGATGGAGAGCCCCTGACCGGCGTACTCCCAGTGGGCGATGACCAAGACGGTGTCCTCGTTGAAGAGCGGCAGCCGTCCGGTGGTGATCTCCTCAGCACGCATGTGTTCCTCACGCGCGGCGCGGAGTTCGCCGAGAGTGGTGGAGTAGCGACGGCTCTTGGTAGAGAAGTGGCCGCGGAAACCGAGCATGTGAGCCCAGCGGCTGAGCCCGAGATCTGCCAGGCCGGAGCGGTTACCCAGGCGCATGCAGGCCGCGATCAGCCGGCGGGCGTGCTCGCGGATGGGTAGGGCGTCGAGGTTGTCGAGGGGTTGGATGCGGCGGTCGAGGGTGCCGACGCATTCGGCGGCTTTGGTGGCGTATTTCGCGATGTAGGCGGCGACAGCTTGTTCGGTGAGGTCGCCGTCCATGGTGATGCGGCGGACGTCGAGTTGAGTGCCCCAGCGGAAGGTCCGGCCGAGCGGCTTGACGTCCGCGGTGACGACCCTGGCCGCGTGCCGGGCGGCTTCGGCCAGCGCATCGGCGCTCGCCCAGGCCGGTGGGGGCGAAGACGGGCCGTCGGGTCCGTCGAGGCTGGGTTGCGTCTGACTTCGTGATACAGATCTTGGAAAGAATCAGACAGGATCGGCGTGC
>NZ_BAAAZP010000182.1:0-4994 GCF_039536965.1 Nonomuraea antimicrobica
GCACGGGCCGCCCGCGCCTGCGCGGCGGCCAGGTGCCCGCGGTCCACCGCGCCGTCCACCGCGCCGTCCACTGGGCCGTCCACCGCGCCGTCCGCGCCTTCGGGGGCGTCCGCGCTCGCGGGGTCGTCGCGCCTGGTCAGGGGCAGCTCGACGGGGGCCGCACCGTCCACCACCCACTCGCACACGACCGAGGTCACCTGCGCCGACGCGCGCACCCGCAACTCCACGCTCTCGCCGTCCAGCGGCCTGGCGGGAACGCGCTGGTCCTCGGTCTCCGCGTAGGGGTGCCCCGAGCCGTGGGGCCGGTGCCGGATCATGCCCCCACCCCCAGCTCGCCGGCGAGGACCAGGTACATGCCGTGCGACCACAGCAGCGGCGTGGCCACCGTGCCCCACCGGTCGAGCCACTCCCGCCGCCGCTCCGGGAACAGCAGCAGGTCGGACACCTGCTCGGGCAGGTCACCCGCCGGGGTCGCCTGCGCCGCCATCCAGTCCAGGTACCGCTGCGCCTCGGCCCGCCGCCCGGCGCGGGCGTGGTTCCAGCCGAGGAACCCGGCCAGCAGCGGCCAGCGCCCGCCGCCGTAGAAGGTGTCGGCGAGGTAGCGGTACACGCCGCCGTCGCGGGCGAGCTGCCGCTCGACCTCGGCGACGGTCGCCGCGCCCACCGGGTGCCCGGCCGGATACAGCCCGAACGGCTCCACACAGGCCAGCAGGCTCGCGTCCACCGCGTCGCTGCCGAGCCACTTGCGCAGGTGACCGCCCGCGGCGACGCCCTCCCGTTCCACGAGCCCGGCGACCCCCTCGACGGCCTCGGCCGCCGCCGCCGACTCGGCCGCGCCGAGCACGCCGAGCGCGATGGCCGCCCGCAGGCCCGCGTGGATGGAGCCGAGCGTGGCCACGTGCCGGTGCTCGACGTGCTCCTCCCACCAGTCGTAGCAGGGCACCTGCCAGAACGCGGTCAGGTAGCGGGCCGCCGTCCTGACGCCCTGTTCGACGCCGGGCACCGCCGTGCCGTGCCGTACGACGTGCTCGCGCAGCGCCCACAGCCACGTGCCGTACCCGTCGAGCTGGAACTCCCACCAGTCGTCGTCGCCCCGCGCGCCCTCCAGCGTGAACCGGGTCGGCAGCATCTCGCCCGCCGGGACGCTCTCGCCGCTCGCCGCCCGGGAAACCAGCGCGTCCACCTGGCCCGCGCGGTCGCCGATCACCCGCGCGCACCAGGCGTGGAAGGCGTCCGCGCCGGCCACGTCGCCGTGCCTGCTCACCCCCTCGGCGATGAACGCGCCGTCGCGCAGCCAGGAGTAGCCGCGGTAGGCGGAGAAGGTGGGCGAGGCCGGATAGGCCCCGGAAGGCGCTTGCAACGTCTTGATCACGTCGAGGCTGTGCGCGACGAGGGACAACGAAATCTCCTGAGTGCGTGGAACCTGAGTGCGTAGGAAAAGGGGGAAACGACTAGCCGAGCAGCGAGTCGACTTCGGCGGCGGCGGCGTCCAGCGCCTCCTTGACCGACTTGCGCCCGGCCGCGGCCTCGCTCAGCTCCGTGGTCACCGCGTCCTGCATCTCCTGCTGGCGCTTGATCACCGGAGGCAGCGCGATCGACTCGAGCGAGTCGAAGACCGCCTGCCGGTTGGCCGGCTCGGGGTCCTGCAGGTAGGCGGAGAGCAACTGCTGGTCGGAGATCGGCGGCAGCTCCCACGACGACCGGATGCGGGTGGTGGCCGCGGTGTTCGAGGCGGACAGGAACCGGGCCCAGGCCCAGGCCTCCTTGCCGTGCTTCGTCGTCGAGGAGGCGGCCACCGCGTTGTGGAAGACCGCGCTGGCCTTGGCCGAGTCACCCGGCTCGACGACCACGTCCCACTCGAACGGCACGTCCTTCAGGCCCGCGAACTGCCAGATGCCGTTGTGCCACATGGCGAGCTTGCCGGACTTGAAGAGGTTCGTGTCGTAGTCGGCGGTGCCGCCGATCTCGGCCTCGGTCGGCATCGTCTTGCCCACCTTCGACACCAGCCACGTGGCGGCCTTGACGCCCTGCGGGCCGTTGAACGCCGCCTTCTTGCCGTCGGCCGACAGGAACTCGCCGCCCGCCTGCTTGACCGTCTTGTAGAACTCGAAGAACTGCACCGGCTGGAAGTCGCCGTACACGCCCTTCTTCCTGTCGGTCAGCTTCTCGGCGGCGGCCTGCTCGTCGGCCCACGTCCAGGCGGCGGTGGGCGGGGCCACCCCGGCGGCCTTGAACAGGTCCTTGTTGTAGAAGAGCACGACGGTGGAGAACGAGGCGGGCAGCGCGTACTGCTTGCCGTCGCGCTTGAAGGCGTTGAGCGACTCCTGGGCGTACACGGAGTTGTCGCCGTCGCCCCCCACCGTGCCGAGGTCGAGCAGGGATCCGGCGCTGGCGTAGGTGACGAAGTTCTCGTAGTTGAGCTCGAACGTGTCGGGGGCGGTGCCGCCCGCGATGCTGGTCTGCAGCTTGGTGAAGTACTGGTCGAAGGGCGCGGTCTCGACGACGACGTCCACGTTCGGGTTCTCCCGCTCGAACGCCTTCTCGATCGTGTCGAGGTCCTTCACGTGGTCGGGCGCGGCGGAGAAGGTGAGGTAGCGCAGCGTCACCTTGCCGTCCGCGCCGCTCACGCTCCTGGTGGCCGACCCCTGAGCACAGGCGGAGGCGAGCAGCGCGGCCGCCGCGACGGCGGCGGTGATCTTGATGTGTCGTGACATGGGGGGATTCCTTTACTTGAGCCCGCTCTGCGCGACGCTGGCGATGACGTGCTTCTGTGCGAAGACGTAGAGGATGAGGATCGGGACGACGCTCACGACCGAGCCCGCCATCACGACGTCCCACTGGGTGGTGAACTGGCCGTGCAGCGTCGCCAGGCCCAGCGGCAGCGTCATGAACTCGGGCGACTTGATGATGATCAGCGGCCACAGGTAGCTGTTCCAGCTCGCCATGAAGCCGAAGATGGCGAACGTGGCCAGGGCCGGCCGGATCAGCGGCAGCACCACGTACAGGAAGATGCGGAAGTGCCCGGCCCCGTCGAGCACGGCGGCCTCGTCGAACTCCCTGGGCACCTGGTTGACGGCCTGCCGCAGCAGGAACACGCCGAACGCCGAGGCGATCGTCGGCGCCAGCAGCGCGAAGTACGTGTCCACCAGGTTGAACGCCCGCATCTCGATGAACAGCGGCACGACCAGCACCGGCAGCGGCATCATCAGCGTCGCGAGGTAGACCGAGAACAGCGCGCCCCGCCCGGGGAAGGGCAGCCGGGCGAACGCGTAGGCCGCCATCGCGCTGGTGACGAGCTGCAGCGCGGTGGAGGCGGCGCCGATCCAGGCGCTGTTGAGCACGATCCGCCAGAAGGGCAGCGTCTCCAGCAGCCGTCCGTACGCGTCGAGGCTCGCGCCCTCGGGCGTGAAGTCGGGCGGCACGGACAGCACGGCGTCGCTCGGCGTGATCGAGGTGATCACCGCCCAGGCGAACGGGAACAGCATGACCAGCGCGCCGACGCCCACCAGCAGGTAACGCACCAGCTTGCCCGGCAGCGTCTCACCCATAGGTCACCCACCGCCTCTGGCCCCGGATCTGCACGATCGTCACCAGCAGCACGACCGCGAACAGCAGCCACGACAGGGCCGAGGCCATGCCCGCCCGGCCGTAGCGGAAGGTGAGGTCGTAGATCTGCGACACCACCACCTGCGTCGCGCCGCCCGGCCCGCCGCCCGTCATGATCTGGACCTGGTCGAACACCTGGAAGCCGTTGATCAGCGAGATCACCACCACGAAGAACGTCGAGGGCGACAGCAGCGGCAGCGTGATGTGCCGGAACCTGCGCCAGGCCGTGGCGCCGTCCACCATGGCGGCCTCCTGGTACTCGCGCGGGATCGCCTGCAGCCCGGCCAGCAGGATGATCATCACGAAGCCCAGGTCCTTCCACGCCGAGGCGAGGATGACCGACGGCATCGCCCACGCGGGGTCGGTCCACCAGCCGGGGCCGCTCACGCCGACCAGGCCGAGCGCCCAGTTGACGATGCCGCTGGCCGGGTTGAGCAGCCACTTCCACATCAGCGCGACGACCACCCAGCTCGTGATCACCGGCAGGAAGTACACGCCGCGCAGCAGGCCGCGCGCGGGCATCGCCCGGTTGAGCAGCACCGCCAGGCCCAGGCCGCCGAGGTAGACGAGGGGCAGGTAACCGGCGATGAAGTACAGCGTGTGCAGGAACGCGGCCCTGGTGTCCGGGTCGCCGATCAGCTCGGCGTAGTTGCCCAGGCCCACCCACCGCATGTCGGTGATGAGGTCCCATTCGTGCAGGCTGGTCCAGAGCGAGGCGACCATCGGGATCAGCGTGTAGAGCGTCAGCGGGACCAGGCTGGGCAGCAGGAACACCGCGACCGTGCCCGCGTACCGCCATCCGCCGCGCCGCCTGGGCCGCGCGTGGGCGGGCGGCGCCTCGTTCGGCGCCTCGTTCGTTGCCTCGGGAAGCACCTGCCTGACGCTCATGACCCGCCTCCGGTCGGCCACCGGGTCGCGGCCGGGCGGGCGCTCATGAGGTCGTCCCGATCAGGCGGGCGCGGACCAGGCGGCCCTGCTCGCCCGCCGCGCCGGCGGCGTCGAACGGGGTGGCCAGGACGAGGGCCGCCGCGCCCTGGGCCCAGCTCGTGTCGTCCCAGCTCTCCACCTCGACGGAGATGTCACGCCGTCCCGGGTAGAGCTGCGCGCGCAGGGCGGGTTCGAAGCCCGTACGCCAGAGCGGCCAGTCGGCCGTGCCCTCGCCCAGCACCACCACGACCTCGGGGTCCACCACGTTGATCAGCCCCGCCGTGGCCCGGCCCAGGATCGTCCCCGCCTCGGTGAACACCTCGCGCGCGGCCACGTCGCCCGCCGCCGCGGCCCTCCCGAGCGCGGCCGTGGAACCCGGGTCGAGCGACCTGGCGCGGGCGGCGGCGAGCAGGCCCGCCGCGCCGACGTACGCCTCCAGGCACCCGCGGGCCCCGCACCGG
>NZ_BAAAZP010000183.1:0-3799 GCF_039536965.1 Nonomuraea antimicrobica
CAGCTCGCGATCATGCTGTGACCAGCACCCCCGCCGCCACGGGTTGAAAAAGCCTCAGTGTCCCCATGATTGCTACGAGACTCGTAACCACGTTTGCCATCTGGTTAGTGGACCACGCGTAGCTGCCCTTCGTCATGCATACCGCGTTTCCCGCACATGTCCCCCTCTTCGAGGAGGACATGTGCCCGGGCCGGCAGGATGGCGAAGGCTGCCCGTGTGCAGGCGGTCGAGCTTCATTAGAGTCTGCACTAGAGCGGCATGTCGACACGCAGCGCGAATCAGCAAAAGTCAGTGAACCCGCTGACACGGAACGACTACACGGCCCATGGGGTAGCGTCCGACCGTGCGTACTGCTCAGCACACGTTGATTTGCCCTGGCGCCCTTACCCAGGGTTGGCAACGAAGGCAGTCGTGCTCAGTGGTGGTCGGAGCACGTGCCCGTTCACCCTCTCTTGGCGATTTCGCTACAGGCAAGCCGCTCCAGGAAGTCGGCCTCACTGATTATCTCTATCTGGTGACCTTTCGCGAGGAACTCCTCAGCCTTTCTGCTCTTACTACTCTGGTCGTCGCCTGGCCGTAGCCTGGCAGGGTCCTGGGTGCCGATTACCAGGACGTCAGTCTTACGGGTCACTCCGACCGCGGGCTGACCGCCAACTTCAGCAAGGTGGGTATGAGCTTCCTTGCGGTTCATACTGAGCAGTGTGCCGGTGAAGCAGACTGCAAGTCCGTAGAACGGTCCGTTGGGGTCTGCGTCGGGGTTCGCGTCGGGTATGGGAGCACGCGTGTTGCTGTTTGTGCTTTGGCATCCCGACCAGGAATCCGCCGAGATCCGCCCCATCCGGATCTTACGGTTGGCAAACAGGTCATGGAGCGTCATCGCCTCATGAAAACGCAGAGCGTCGAGCATGATTTCGGCGGCAGCGCGGGCGTCGGCTCCGGCTTCGTGATGACGGGGAAGCATGCTACCTGCCGCTTGGGCTACGTATGGCAGGCTGTATGAGGAGAGGGTCCAAGTTTTTCTCGCGACGACGAGGGAGCAGGCATAGCTGATGTCCGGCCAGAGGATGTTTGCTGCGGTGCAGGCTTCCCGGAGAACCCCGAGGTCGAAGGCGGCGTTATGGGCGACCAGCGGTCGTCCGCCCGCGAATGCGAGGATCTTCTGGAAGGTTTCCTCCCAAGTGGGTGCGTCCTTCACGCTGTTCTCACTGATGCCGTGAAGACCGACGTTGAAGGAGTCGAACCAAGAATATTTCGCGGGTGGCTTAATCAAGGTGGTGAAGGACTCGGTGATCCTCCCCGTCTCGACACTCACCATGCCAACCGCGCATGGACTTCCACGGTGTGAATTGGCGGTCTCGAAGTCGATCGCTACCCAAGAGTCGTTCACCTTGCTCCTCAGAACGGTGGGGTCTCCCCTTGATACAGATGCTTTCGATGGTGTCTCTACTGCCTCTGGTGTCCCGTGGGGTCGACACAAGCCCACGATGATAGACGCTTCTCGGAGGAACTTGGTTGACGATCAAACCGGAGCTGGGGGATCGCTGCCGCGGCCCTCCTTCGTCGGGCTTTGCCATCGGATGACGGAGGCTGAGGTGGCGCAGGAGTTGACGACAACATCGTCTACCACGAGCACACGGTGGCAGCCTCACGGCACCGCTGACCTCGGTCGACAGCACGAGCTTGGCGAGGAGATCCACTCGGCAGGCAGGAGACACGGCAATACCCCGGAGTGGGTGTGCTCACGGGTGCGTCGGTGCCGGTCTATCAACCGAGAGGTCTCCGAGCTTGCCGAGAGCCTTGCCCTTCTCGGCGAGAGAGGTGTGAGTGTAGATCGTTATGGTGACCTCGATGTCGCTGTGCTCCACGTTTCTCTCGGACAACGTCGGTGGCACTTCGAGATCGAGGAGACCCGGCTGAGACAGTGGTGACGCCACAGCACCGGCTGTGTGGCGGGTCGCCTGAGAGTGCCGACTGCGTGAAGGAGTCCTGACTCCGAGTCCCGATGCATGATGATCTGTGTGGGGATCACCAGGAACGCGATGGCGGCGAGCGCGTTAGGCGCGTTGCTGGACCGTTCGCTTGTGCAGATGGCGGACGCTTCGGCGGACGCCAGAACCTACGATCGCCAAACCATTCACACGGTCTCCGACGTCTGGGACAACAACACCTTCCTCGTGTTCCGCGCACTGGCCGCCCGTACATCGTGGGGCCGAAACCGGAGGGCACGTGCCGCCTTGGCGTGGATGGCCGCTCTCGGCGTGAAACGGCGGACGTGGATGGTGGAGCAATCGGCGATCGCCGGGTACGACTTGGAGTCGTTGCTGCCACCGCCGATGGAGAGCGACCGTCACCACCGTGATTACCAGGGCGTCGTGAGGGCGCCTACGGTGGCGCTGACGACGGAGGTCGCCGCGGGAATCGGCGTCGACTACGACCTGGCCACCGCCGAGGTTCGCTCGCTGGTACTGGAACGGCTAGGCACCCGGTTGACGGGCACGCTGGCTGTGGCCGCCCGACGCCGGTATGCCTCGGAACGACCGGCCGACGAAGTCGCTGAGTTATGGCTGTGGCTTGACGAGGTCACCGATGCGCGCTTTGATTCCCGCGACTCATCCGGGATCACCATGGGTTACGGGACGAGTCAGGTAGCGATCGGCATGGGGAAACGCGGAATCCTGCGTGCGGTTCGTGCCACCATCCATCCGGACGACATGGCATGGCACCTGTCCGCAGCGGGCCGGGCTCTCGATGCGCGAACCCCGACCGGCCCGCGGCCATCTCGTCGGACACCGCTGCCGCGACGGCAGAAACCGCTGGACGATGGCCCGTCGGCCGCTGTGACGATCCTGCACCATGCGATGTTGGAGATCCGCATGGTGCGCTACGCCCACCATGCCGGTCAGATCCCAGTCCGGTCTCTGTGCCTGGCGTTCGCCGGCGCGGGGGAGTCCATCCTCGCCGCAAGCGCGCATCGCAGGGCGAGCCGGCGTGAGAAGGCATTCCGCCAGTTGGTCGAAGGCTGGGTACGGAAGGGAGGACCTGACCTGGCTCCCTGGTTCGCAGGCCGCCTGCGCGATCTCGCCAGCAAGGTTTGCGGCACGACCCGAGAGTGGGTCAACTCGTTGATGCCACTGATAGAACGGGGCTTCGAGCCGGGGAGAGGGCCGGTCTCCGATCTGCCTGCGGAGGCCGAACTGCGGCTGGCCAAATACGTGGCTGCGCATACTCGGTATGACCTTCCACGCGCTGGCACGGCCCTGGTCCAGTTGGCCGTGCCGCCTCGTCCCCAAGCTGAGCGGGATGAAGTCTGGGACTTGTGTGGGTTGGAGTTCGAGAACCCTCATCTTTTCCAGGTGAGTGACACCGCCTTCCACGGCGCCACCAATCCACAGCTGATAGGAACCCCTGAGGCGGTCCGTTCCCTCAGCCTGAGCGGCGGCGACCTCACCATGTCCGCCGACGAAGCCGAGACGCGAGAGAAGCGAGTCGGCCAGAGTTGGTGGGGGTAGGCGACTTACATGTGGAGTAGGGCACGGTGCCTCGTGCTGTACAGCAACCGATACAGCAACACCGCCTTACGCAATCACCTGCCGCCACACCGCAGCGATCGTCTGAGCTGCTCGGGATGCCGTCAACGAGGCATCTGCCATTCACTCGTAATGAAGGGGTCTGGGGTTCGAATCCCCAAGGCGGCTCCAGGTCAGAGGCCCTCCGCAAGATCGCGGAGGGCCTCTGGGTGTCTAAGAGGTCCTAACAAAATGATCTAAGGCCGTGTCTGGTGGTCTCGTTGATCGTTGAT
>NZ_BAAAZP010000184.1:0-4430 GCF_039536965.1 Nonomuraea antimicrobica
CCGCCCGCTGCATGGCCAGCGCGGCCTTCTTCCTCGCTGCTTGCGCAGCCCTCTTCCTGGCCGCCTCCGCGGCCCTCTTCCTCGCCGCTTCCGCGGCCTTCCTCCTGGCCTCCGCAGCGGCCCTGCGCCTGGCCGCTTCCAGGGCCCGCCTTCTGGCCGCTTCCGCAGCCCTGCGCCTGGCAGCGGCCAGCGCCGCACGCCTGGCGGCGGCCCGCGCCGCACGCCTGGCAGCGGCCTGGGCCAGCTTCTTGGCGATCTGGCGTGCCGCGATCCTGGCCGCGATGCCGACGACCACCCAGAAGATCTGCCCGTCGGGGTCGCTCATGGTGATGGGGCTGTTGTTGGCGTAGGCGTAGGCGTTGAGCTGCTGCGGATCGCCTTCGTCGATGATCGGGTCGACCGAGAGGAAGCGGCCGAGCTTGGGGTCGTACTCGCGGGCGCCGAGGTGGACGAGCGCGGTGCTCGCGTCCTCGGTGCCGCCGACGAACCCGCGTTGCCCCGGCCACCAGGACGGTGGTGCCCCGCGATCCTCTCCGAACGGGGTCTGCCTGCGGATGGCCAGGTCCCCGGTGGTGGCGTTCACCACGGCCTGCGCGGTGCCCTGGTGGTCGTTGGCCATGAAGGAGACCTGGTTGTCCGGCGTGCGGACCGCGATGGCCTCGCCGCCGATGGTGTAGTAGCGGGACTGCTCGACGACGTCTTTGGCGTGGTCGAGGCGCAGCTCCATGTCGTCGATGAAGAGGGTGGTATCGGTGGGCGTCTTGCGGATGAGGCGGTCGCCGTCGGCGTCGTAGACGTACGAGGTCGTCTTGCCTGCCTCGGTCACCGACGCCAGGTTGCCTTCCGCGTCCCAGACGAGGCTCTGGTCGGAGGTGCCGACCTTGCGCCTGGTGGTGTTGCCGGCGGCGTCGTACTCGAAGAGGTCGGCGCCGACGGTCTGCAGGGCGTGCGGCTGCTTGCCGCCCTGCGCCGGGTAGGTGTAGTTGCGGACCTGCTCACCCGCGCTGCCGAAGGCGTGCTTGGTCTCCTTGGTCCGGTTGCCCGTCTTGTCGTAGGCGTAGCTGACCGCGTACGGCGCCACGCCGCCGATCTTGTCCGACTGCGGAGTGCCCGCGGCACAGTCGTCGGTCGCGGTCCAGGCCGAGGTCAGCCGGCGCAGATAGTCGTACGTGAAGCACTGCGTGTCCTGGCCGACCTTGTCGGCGATCTTGGTGATGTTGCCGACCGCGTCGTAGGAGTAGTTGAGGTCCAGATCGCTGGCGGCGGCACCGGCCCGGTCCAGCCGCATGCTGGTCAGCCTGCGGGTGCCCTCGTCGTGGGTGTAGGTGAGCCAGGTCTTCTTGGTGCCCTCACCCAGCTCGTACTGGAGGGTCTCGCCCATCTTGGAGTAGCGGGCCGCGCTCACGTACGCCGACAGGCCGGTGACCTTGGTCGGCTGGCTGAGCCCGTCGTAGCTGTAGACGACCTGCTCCTCGGCCAGGCCGCCCGCGGCGGGGAAGCTGACCGACTGGACCTGGTCGTCGAGCGTGTAGCGGGTGTTGAGCTGGTAGGAGCCGGCCAGCTTGCCCTCCCGCTCGGGGATGGTGACCGTCTGGCGCAGCGTGCGGTAGTCGGCGTCGATCGCGTTGATCTCGGCCTTGTACGCCTGCCCGCCGATGTACCGGATGCTGGCGTTGAGCTCGCCCTTGGCCAGGGCGTCGTACTTCCACTCGGCCAGCAGCGGCCCGGTCGCCGAGCCTTCGCGCATTTCCGTCTTGCGGCCGAGGGTGTCGTAGCCGTACCACAACGTCTTGCCGCGCGAGTCGGTGGTCGTGACCACCTCGTCGGCGTCGTTGTACGTCGTCGTGGTGACGCCCTTGTCCGGGTCCTCGGTCTTGACCTCCCGGCCGCGCAGGTCGTAGTGGTGCCGCCACACGTTCCCCGCGGGGTCGGTCACCGTGGACAGGCGCCCGGCCTCGTCGTAGGTGTACTTGGTGGAGTCGTACTCGCCGGTCGGGGTCGAGCCCTTGTACTGGCGCAGCTCGAGCAGCCGGTCCTGCGCGTCGGCGATCCGGGTCGTCGCGGTGCCGCCCTGCGGCTGTGTGACGTGGAGCCGGTCGCCCTCCTCCTTGGCCGACACCCGGTACTTCTCCGCGCCCTTCACCTTGAGTACCTCGGCGCTGACCTCACCCGTGCCGTCGAACAACGTGACGACCTGGTTGGGCACGTCGGCGTCGGCCACCGCGAGCAAGCTGGTGGACGGCGTACCGGTGGCGAAGTAGCCGGTGTTGGCCTTGTACTCCTCACCCAGCGAGTTGTGGAAGGTGTCGGTGATCGTGCGCCCGTCACGCAGCGCGGGATCCGTCGTCTGGTCGTCCCTGGGCGCGGGTTCCTGGGTCTGGCGCTCGCGCATCAGGCCGTCGAACAGCTCGTGGCTGCTGGTGTAGGTGCCGTCGGCGTTGAGCGTCTTCGTGGTGACGACGCTGGGGCCGTCGGTGCGCACCGTGTAGGAGTACTCGGTGCTGGGCGACTGCCCGTCCGCCTTGCTGCGATCGGCCTGCCAGACCTTGGTCAGCCGGCCGAGCGCGTCGTACTCCATGTCGACGCGGCGGTTGTTGGCGTCGATCTCGGCGACCGGCTCGCCCCAGGCCGGGTTGATCAGGGTGCGCTCGGCGTGGCCGAGCTGGTTGGTCTCCGTGGTCTCCGTCGCCGGGGCGCCCGCGGTCGGGCTGTAGGCGGTGACGGACTTGGTGCCGAGCGGGTCGGTCTCGCTGGTCTCCCGGCCGTAGACGTCGTAGGTGTGGGAGCTGCCGGTGATCGTCTGGCCGTCGGCCGAGACGAGCTCCTGGACCGAGGTGACGTTGCCCGTGGTGGGCGGCTGGCCGTTCGCCTGCCCGTCGTACTGGATCTTCTCGTCCGAGATCGTCTCCTCGGCGGCCAGCGCGGCGACCCCGGTGCCGCAGCCCGCGGAGACCGTCTGGACCCTGCTGGGGTAGTCGAGCATCCAGGACGTGTCGTTGCGGGCGTAGGTGTAGCGGGTGCACTCATCGTCGTCGGCGCTGGCCAGGTCGTTCTGCTCGTGGACCTGGAGGAGCAGGCCCTTGGCGTCGTACGCGCGCTCCTCGCCGGTGCGCCGCCACGTGCCGTTGGCCAGGGCCGTGCGGGTCACCATCGACTTCGCCTCGACCACGTGCGCGGCCTTGGTGACGCCGCCCTGCGTGGACTCGGCCGTCTTGACCGACCACGGTGCCTGCGCGGTCGCGGTCAGGAGCGCCCCGCCGTCACCGTCGTAGAGGACCTCCTCGCGCTCCAACCCGGCGTACTGGTCGAGGTCGTCGAGCTTGACGCCCTCGGAGTCCGCCACCTGCACGCTGCGCTTGGAGCCGTCGGCCAGCTTGTCGCCGTGCATGCCGCGGAAGAACCGGAACTCCGTCAGCGTGCGCTTGCCGTCCTGGCCGTCGCCCTCGCGGACGCGTACCCTGCCGAATCCCCGGTAGTCCGACCACGTGCGGTGCTCGGGCTTGACCAGGATGTTCTCGGCGTAGTGCCAGGCGGCGCCGTCCAGGTACTCGTAGTCGGAGACCACGTTGGGCGAGCCCGCGACGCGGTCCACCTCGACGGTCTGCGTGACCACGTACTTGTGGAACCAGTCGGTGACCTCGGCCTCGTCCGGCGGGGCCCAGCGCTGCGGGAAGCAGCGCCTGCTGTTCTTGTCCACCGCGGGAACGTCGCCCGGCTTGCAGTCGGCCGCCGAGTAGGCGATCCGCAGCTCGCCGCCCGACTCGTTGCCGATCGCCTGCACCCGCCACTTGACCAGCGGAGCACGGCCCTCGAGCGCGTCCACCCGGTTCGGGAGCTGCACGCCGGTGAACTTCACCGCGGGCAGCGTGAGGGTGCCGCCCACGTGACCGGTCTGCTGGATCGAGGCCAGCCACAGGGCGGGGCTCATGCCGTCGCCCGAGGCGGGGAACTGGTGCGTCAGGGTCCAGGAGTCGACGGGGGTGTACTGGCCGGCTCCGTTGCCGAGCTGGGTGGTGACCTTGGTCAGCCGCTTGCGGGTGAAGAAGGTCGGCGCCAGGCGGTCGGTGCACTTCACGCCCGAGTCGCAGATCTGGTCGAACGGCACGTCCGGCCAGTGGGCGGCGGTCTCCTTCTTCAGCTCGGCGGCCGCGCACGTCACGGTGCCGCTGGGCAGGCACCGCTCGGCCACGTCGAACACCACCCGGGCCGCGGGGGCCTTGGTGAACAGCTCGTTCTTCAGGTAGCCGTAGTCGATCCGGGAGAGGTACGCACCGCGCACGTACTGCGTGCCCAGCTCCGGCTTCATGTTGCGGCCGTAGTAGTTGGTCTCCTGGGTGTACCAGTAGGTGGTGGCGTTGCCGTGGGTGTCGACGGCGTAGTCGAGGTTCCACCGGTAGCCCTGCTGGCACCAGGCGTTGGCCGGGGTGCTG
>NZ_BAAAZP010000185.1:0-14543 GCF_039536965.1 Nonomuraea antimicrobica
AGCCCCGTCCCCCGCGTCACGGCCTCCAGGCCCGGGCCGGCGGCGCCGGGCGACCGAGCGGCCGAGCCCGCGGGCCCATCGGACGAGGATCACCTGGCCGAGCTTACGTCGGCGCCCGGCGCCCGTCGTCACACCGGGGTCTGATCCCGGCCCTCACCCTCAGGTAGCGCTTACACCATTACGATCGCCGTGAGCGAACATCGGCAATGAAGGGAACAACGGGCGGCTCCAATGAATTGAGTCGGTATAACTCAACCCTTTGGAGTTCGCATGAGTGAGAGCTTGATCCTCCCGGTCCTGCCGCTGGACGACGAGGTCGTCCTGCCGGGCATGGTGGTTCCGCTGGACCTGTCCGACTCCGAGGTGCGCGCTGCCATCGAGGCGGCCCGTGCATCCGGTGGCAACAAGCCACGGGTCCTGCTCGTTCCCCGCGTCGACGGCCGCTACGGCGCGATCGGCGTGCAGGCCGTCATCGAGCAGGTCGGGCGGCTGCCGGGTGGCGAGCCCGCCGCCGTCGTGCGCGGCGTCAACCGCGTCCGCGTGGGCACCGGCACGACCGGCCCCGGCGCCGCACTGTGGGTCGAGGCCGACACGATCGACACCGTCGCCGTGGGCGAGCGCGCCCACGAGCTGGCCAAGGAGTACAAGGCCCTGGCCACCACCATCCTGCAGAAGCGCGGCGCCTGGCAGGTGGTCGACCAGGTCAACCAGATCGACGACCCCTCGCTGCTGGCCGACAGCTCCGGCTACACCCCGTGGCTGACCACGGCCCAGAAGGTCGAGCTGCTGGAGGCTGCCGACCCGGCCGACCGGCTGGCCAGGCTGATCGAGTGGTCCCGGGAGCACCTCGCCGAGCTCGACGTCGCCGAGACGATCCGCAAGGACGTCCAGGAGGGCATGGAGAAGCAGCAGCGCGAGTTCCTGCTCCGCCAGCAGCTCGCCGCCGTCCGCAAGGAGCTGAAGGAGCTCAACGGCGACTCCACCGAGAGCGAGGAGGAAGACTACCGCGCCCGCGTGGAGGCCGCCGACCTGCCGGAGAAGGTGCGCGAGGCCGCCCTCAAGGAGGTCGACAAGCTGGAGCGGACCTCCGACCAGTCGCCCGAGACCGGCTGGATCCGCACCTGGCTCGACACCGTCCTCGACCTCCCGTGGAACGAGCGCACCGAGGACAACTACGACATCACCGGCGCCAGGGCCGTGCTCGACGCCGACCACACGGGTCTCGACGACGTGAAGGACCGCATCATCGAGCACCTGGCCGTGCGCAAGCGCCGCCAGGACAAGGGCCTCGGCGTGGTGGGCGGCCGGCGCAGCGGCGCCGTGCTGGCCCTGGCCGGCCCTCCCGGGGTCGGCAAGACCTCCCTGGGCGAGTCGGTGGCCCGCGCGATGGGCCGCAAGTTCGTCCGCGTCGCGCTCGGCGGCGTCCGCGACGAGGCGGAGATCCGCGGCCACCGGCGCACCTACGTCGGCGCCCTGCCCGGCCGCATCGTGCGCGCCGTCCGCGAGGCCGGCTCGATGAACCCGGTCGTCCTGCTCGACGAGGTCGACAAGGTCGGCTCCGACTACCGCGGCGACCCCACGGCCGCCCTGCTGGAGGTGCTCGACCCGGCACAGAACCACACGTTCCGCGACCACTACCTCGAGGTCGAGCTCGACCTGTCCGACGTGCTGTTCCTGGCCACGGCCAACGTCCTGGAGGCGATCCCCGGGCCGCTGCTCGACCGGATGGAGATCGTCACCCTCGACGGCTACACCGAGGACGAGAAGGTCGCCATCGCCCGCGATCACCTGCTGCCCCGGCAGCTCGAGCTGGCCGGGCTGACGACCGAGGAGGTCACGGTCGAGGACACCGCGCTGCGCAGGCTGGCCGCCGAGTACACCCGTGAGGCCGGGGTCCGCTCCCTGGAGCGCTCGATCGCCAGGATCCTGCGCAAGGTGGCGGCCAAGGACGAGCTGCCCGTGACCGTCCGCGACGACGACCTGGTCGGCTACATCGGGCGGCCCAGGTTCGTGCCGGAGTCGTCGCTGCCCGAGGCCACCCAGCGCACGTCGGTGCCGGGCGTGGCCACCGGCCTGGCGGTCACCGGGGCCGGGGGCGACGTCCTCTACGTGGAGGCGTCGCTGGCCGACCCGGAGACCGGCGAGACGGGGCTCACGCTCACCGGCCAGCTCGGCGACGTGATGAAGGAGTCGGCCCGGATCGCGCTGTCCTACCTGCGCTCGCACGGCGCGGAGCTGGAGCTGCCGGTCACCGCGCTGAAGGACCGTTCGGTGCACGTGCACTTCCCGGCGGGCGCGGTGCCGAAGGACGGGCCGTCGGCCGGGGTGACGCTCACGACGGCGCTGGCCTCGCTGCTGTCGGGGCGGCAGGTCCGCGGCGACGTGGCCATGACCGGCGAGATCTCGCTGACCGGGCGGGTGCTGCCGATCGGCGGCGTCAAGCAGAAGCTGCTGGCCGCGCACCGGGCGGGCATCACGACCGTCCTCATCCCGGCCCGCAACGAGCCCGACCTCGACGACGTGCCCGAGGAGGTGCGCGGCGAGCTGACCATCCACACCGTCAGCGACGTGCGCGAGGTTCTCGACATCGCGCTCACCCCGGCCCAGGTCGCCTCCTCCGTGGCGGCCTGACCTCCCTGCCTCCGAGACGAGTCTCCGAGACGACCGCCCCGCCGTACTCACCCTTCCCAGGGGTGCGGCGGGGCGGTTTCGTGCGTGCCGCGGGACCGGTGACCCGGATCACAAAAAAGATCGGGAATAGGGGGATCTTGCCGGATCGTTGGCAACGGCGTGAACGAGGCACCCACACCGGACTATGTGCTGCGCAGGCTGAGCCACCTGCCGTTCCACCCTGGCACGCGCTGACCGGAGCGCTCTGTAATCCGGTGATGTACGTTCGCGCGGCCCGTGGTGGCCGCCCTCAGTCGTGGGGATTCTCCGTGATCCAGGCTTCTGGCCTGCGCAAGCAGTACGGCACGACCGTCGCCCTGGACGGCGTCGACCTGCACGTGCGCGAAGGCGAGATCTACGGCGTGCTCGGTCAGAGCGGCGCCGGCAAGAGCACGCTGCTGCGCTGCGTCAACCTGCTCGAACGCCCCGACGCGGGCGCCGTCACCGTCGCGGGCCAGGACCTGACCGCGCTCGGCAGCCGCGAGCTGAACCGCGCCAGGCAGCGCATCGGCATGATCCACCAGCACTTCGCCCTGCTCTCCTCGCGCACGGTGGCCGGGAACGTGGCCTTCCCGCTGGAGGTCATGGGCGTGCCCAGGGCCGAGCGCGAGCGCCGCGTCGGCGAGCTGCTGGAGCTGGTCGGCCTGGACGGGCGCGGCAAGGACCACCCGCACCAGCTCTCCGGCGGCCAGAAGCAGCGCGTCGGCATCGCCAGGGCGCTGGCCGGCAACCCCGCCGTGCTGCTGTCCGACGAGGCCACCTCCGCCCTCGACCCGGCCACCACGCAGTCGATCCTGGCCCTGCTCAAGCGGCTCAACACCGAGCTGGGGCTGACGATCCTGCTCATCACCCACGAGATGAACGTGGTCAAGAGCGTCTGCGACTCGGTCGCCATCATGGCGCGGGGCCGCATCGAGGAGTCGGGCGCCATCGCCGACCTCATCAGGACGCCCGGATCCCGCCTGACCAGGGAGATCTTCCCGCTGCCCGAGCCCGCGCCCGCCGGGTCGGTGACGCTGACGTTCACCGGCGACCCCCGGCAGCCCGTGGTGTCGGAGGTGGTGCGGAAGTTCGCCGTGGACGTCGGCATCCTGGGCGGCTCCATCGAGGACCTGGCCGGCGGCCCGGTCGGCCGCCTGCGCGTCACGCTGGACGGCGCCGAGCGCGCCGCCGCGCTGGCGTACCTGCGTGATTCCGGGCTGATCGTCGAGGAGGCCGCGTGACCTGGGAAGAGATGCTGCCGCTGCTGGGCCCGGCCACGCTGGAGACGGCGCAGATGGTCGGCTGGTCCGCGGTGTTCACGCTGCTGCTCGGCCTGCCGCTGGGGGTGGCGCTCGTGGTGTTCGACCGGGGCGGGCTGCGGCCGGTACCGGTGCTGAAGTCGGTGCTCGGGTTCGTGGTCAACGTCGGGCGGTCGCTGCCGTTCATCGTGCTGATGATCGCGATCATCCCGTTCACCCGGCTCGTGGTCGGCACCACCATCGGGACCGCGGCGTTCGTGGTGCCGCTGACCGTGGGCGCGGTGCCGTTCTTCGCCCGGCTGGTCGAGACCGCGCTGCGCGAGGTCGGCACCGACGTCGTGCAGGCCGCCCAGGCCATGGGCGCGAGCCGGACCACCATCGTGCGCAAGGTCCTGCTGCCCGAGGCGCTGCCCGGCCTGGTCGCGGGCCTGACCGTGACCGTCGTCGCGCTCATCGGCTACTCCGCGATGGCCGGCACGCTCGGCGGGGGAGGGCTGGGCGACCTGGCCGTCCGGTACGGCTACCAGCGGTTCGAGACCCTCCTCATGATCGTCACCGTCGTACTGCTGCTCGTGATCGTGCAACTGCTCCAGAGCCTGGGCGACTGGGTCGCCCGGCGCCTATCACATAAGTAAGGAAGCTCATGCGTATTCACCGCCTTGCGGGTGCCGTCGCGCTGGCCCTGTCGCTCGCCGCGTGCGGCACGTCGCAGTCCGCGACCGGGACCACGGCCGGGACCACGGCTGGGACCACGGCCGCCGAGTCGGCCGACACCGTGCTCAAGATCGGCGCCAGCCCCGTGCCGCACGGGGAGATCCTCGACTTCGTCAAGCAGAACCTGGCCCCGGCCGCCGGGCTCAAGCTGGAGATCGTGGAGTTCACCGACTACGTGCAGCCGAACGTGCAGCTCGACGAGGGCCAGTTGACGGCCAACTTCTTCCAGCACAAGCCGTACCTCGACGACTTCAACGCGAGCAAGGGCACCAAGCTGAGCTTCGTCACGCCGGTGCACCTGGAGCCGCTCGGCCTCTACTCCAAGAAGATCACCAGCTTGCCGGCGCTGGCCTCCGGGGCCACCGTGGCCGTGCCGAACGACGCCACGAACCTCGGCCGCGCGCTCAAGCTGCTGGCCGACAACGGCGTGATCAAGCTCAAGGACGGCGCCGGCACCGCCGCCACCGAGCGCGACGTGGTCGAGAATTCCAAGAACCTGCAGTTCAAGCCGCTTGAGGCGGCCCAGCTCCCGCGCTCCCTTGAGGACGTGGACGCCGCCGTGATCAACGGCAACTACGCGCTCGAAGCCGGGCTCAAGCCCGCCACGCAGGCGCTGGTGCTGGAGAAGACCGAGGGCAACCCGTACGTGAACGGCCTGGTCGTCCAGGCGGGCCACGAGAAGGACGCCGGCATCGTGACCCTCGGCAAGCTCCTTCAGGACCAGAAGGTCAAGGACTTCATCAAGCAGAAGTACGAGGGCTCGGTCATCCCCGCGGAGTGACCTGCTCGCTCCTCCCCTGCCCGGACCGGGGTTCTGGCGTGGCGGCCGATCAACCGAATACTGTTCTGTCATGTATCCGGGAGCCATCGCAGCAGTCACCCCTGACAAGCCCGCTGTGATCATGGCGGGCTCCGGGCAGGTCATCACCTACCGCGAGCTGGACGAGGAGTCGAACCGGCTGGCCCACCTCTTCCGCGAGGCGGGGCTGCGGCCGGGCGACCACGTCGCCTTCCTGCTCGCCAACCGCCCCCTGTTCCTGGCCGTCGCCTGGGCCGCGCACCGTTCGGGCCTGTACTACACCCCGATCAGCTCGCGGCTGCAGGCCGACGAACTGGCCTACGTCGTCGGCAACTGCGGCGCCCGGATCTTCATCTCCAGCGCCGACCTGGCCGGCGTCGCCACCTCCATCACCGCCGCCACGCCAGGCGTGGAGCTGCGGCTCATGCTCGACGGCGTGGCCGACGGCTTCGAGTCGTACGCGGAGGCGGTCGCGAAGCAGCCCGTCACCCCGATCGCGGACGAGTGCGCGGGCGCGGACATGCTCTACTCCTCGGGCACCACCGGCCGCCCCAAGGGCGTCAAACCGGCCTCCGCCCACGGCCCGATCGACGAGCCCGGCGCGCTGCTCAGGCTCGTCCAGGGCCTGTTCGGGCCCTCGGACGACAGCGTCTACCTCTCGCCCGCGCCGCTCTACCACGCCGCGCCGCTGCGCTACTGCCTGACCTTCCAGCGGCTCGGGGCCACGGTGGTGGTGATGGAGCGCTTCGACCCGGAGCGGTATCTCGCGCTGGTCGAGCGGTATCGGGTGACGCACACGCAACTCGTACCGACGATGTTCATCAAGATGCTCAAGCTGCCGCCGCAGGCCCGGCAGCGCCACGACCTGTCCTCACTCCGGTACGCCATCCACGCCGCCGCGCCCTGCCCCGTCCCCGTCAAGGAGCAGATGATCGACTGGTGGGGCCCCATCGTCCACGAGTACTACGCGGGCACCGAGGGCAACGGCTTCCTCTACGCCGGCCCCGAGGACTGGCTGGCGCACAAGGGCACGGTCGGCCGCTCGCTGCTCGGCACCGTGCACATCTGCGACGACGACGGCGAGGACCTGCCGCCCGGCGAACACGGCACCATCTACTTCGAGAACGGCACCCGCTTCGAGTACCACGGCGACCCCGCCAGGACCCGCGCGGCCCAGGACCCGCGCGGCCGGGGCTGGACCACGCTGGGCGACATCGGCTACCTGGACGAGGAGGGCTTCCTGTACCTCACCGACCGGCGCTCGTACATGATCATTTCCGGCGGGGTCAACATCTACCCGCAGGAGGCCGAGAACGTGCTGTCGGTGCATCCGAAGGTGGCCGACGTGGCGGTGTTCGGGGTGCCGGACGAGGAGATGGGCGAGCAGGTCAAGGCCGTGGTCGAGCCGGCGTCCATGGACGAGGCGGGGCCGGAGCTGGAGGCGGAGCTGATCGCGTACTGCCGGGAGCGCCTGGCCCACTACAAGTGCCCGAGATCGGTGGACTTCCGCGCCGAACTACCCCGCCAGCCGACGGGCAAGCTCTACAAGCGCCTGCTCAGAGACGAGTACTGGCCCGCGGAAAAGTAGGATCCCAAATTGCAGCCAGATCGCCGCAATCGACTGCGACGTCAATTTCAGCAGAACGGCTGATCCGGCTGATCTGGCTGATCCGGCTGTTCGGCGGGAAGGAATATCGTCTGCTGGTTCTTGCGCGCGGCGCGAGCCGCGGGGATGCGGGCGGCCGTGGTGGCGGGGAGTTTGGTGGCCGCCTCGTCCCAGGGCCAGAACTGGGCGGCGTCGAGTTCGTCGGTCTGTAGCCGGATCCTGGAGGGATCGGTGATGATGCCGCCGTCGAAGATGAAGTTCATCATCGGACGCGGCCGATCGCCCAGCGGCGGCGCCCAGTCGACCACGAGCAACGCGCCGAGGCGGACCTGGAGCCCGAGTTCTTCACCGACCTCGCGCACGGCGCAGAGATGTGGAGGCTCACCGTCGTCTACGATCCCACCGGGCACCGCCCAATAGCTGCGGTAGTTGGGCTTGACCAGCAGTACGTGATCGGCGTCGTCGGTGAGCAGCATGCACGCCGAAACGTGAACCGTGGGCAGGCTGGCATACCACTCGGCGGGCGGCAGAAAGGTCTGACTCACCTCGTCCACGCTACCCCGGCGCGGCGGTGCCGCCTGCTGCTCGGCTGATCTGCTCAGCCGTCACATGGTCGGGCAGTTGATCGAGGAAGGCGCTCACCTCGGCCACGGACAGGTGCGGGCTCAGCACGTCGGCCAGCAAGACGATGCGGGCGGTGACCCGTCGCGAGCGGACCTGTCGCGCCAGTTGCAGCGCCTGCACAGCCAAGAGCGCTGCCTGGTCAATGTGTCCGGCCCGTGCGTGCGCCGTCGCGGTGAGCGCGGTATGCAGAGCACGGGTGCGCAGGTTCGCCGGGCCCAGGTCGAGAGCCTGCTCCTGGTAGCGCAACGCCTCGCCCGGCCGGTCCAGATCCAGCAGGGAGCGCATCGCGGTGCCTGCCAGGTGCGCGGGGCTGAAGTAGCGGGCCCAAGACGGGCCAGCCTTGGCGTGCTCCAGGGCGTGGGCGGCCCGCGCGATCGTCTTGGCGAAGCCATGCCGATCACCGGCCAGCGCGTGGGCGTTGGCCGCGGTGGCATGCAGCCGGGCGGCCACCATGGCGCCAGGATGCCGACCGGCGCCCTCGACGGTGGCCCTGGCCAGGCGGACGGCTTCGCTCGGCAGGCCCAGGAAGATCGCCTGGGTGGCGAGATTGGCCAGGATATGCGCTCCATGCAGGCGATCACCGGCCGCCTTCGACAGGCGCAACGCCTGGATGAAGGCGCGTTGGGCGGTGCCGTGGTCGCCGATGTCATAGGACATGAAGGCCGCCATACCAGTCAGTTCGGCCGCGGCGGCGAACAGCTTCCGGCCGACGGCGTCGGCATAGCGGCCGCGCAGCAGCGGCGTCACGTCCCGGGTGAGGAAATCGCCCAGGAAGGTGCGCGCATGCCCGCCCCCGTGTCGCCGGTCGAGATCGAGGAACTGCTCGGCGCACGAGCGCAGCATGTGCACGTCCAGTGCGTCGACTGCCCGCCCGGCGGTCCGGGCCACGCTGATATCGGGCGGATCGAAGTGCCAGCGCCACCCGGCCTGCTCAGCCGCGCTGGCGACGAACGACGCCGACGGTGTTGGCAGCGCCGGCGAGGAGGCAGCGCTGCCGAGTCGGCACCAGAGCCCGGAGGCGGTCTCGATAGCCGCAGGCACGCCGGTGGGAAACAGCAGCGCTCTGGCGTCGGTGTCGGCCGCCAAGGCAGCGAAACCCAGGTCGCTGGTCTGAACGGCGCGGCCCAACCGGACGGCCAGCACTTGGGCGATGAGCTCCGGGGCCGGTTGTTCCGGGCAGCGGCCACGCAGCCACCAATACACCGACCCACCACCCGCTGGATGGGAGAGCCTACCAATGCCGAGCCGGGCAAATGTGAAAAGATCGACTGGTTTGGGCTCGACGACCTGCCCGACGACGTTGTCACCTACATCCGCGCTGGCATCGACGCGTACCGCCGCAACCAGGCATTCAGCCTCGAGGGCTGGCAGGAACAGCGCAGCACCGTGCCGTAGGTGTTGTCGGCGTGGCAGCCGTGGTGGGAATGACGTTCTCAGGCATGGCTTGGCCTCCTCCGGCGCGAGGGGAGAGACCGCACCTCGCTTGAGTGGCGGGAAGCCGACTATGCGATCCCGTATCCGCGTGCAAAGTCTTTGAAGATCTTTTGTGTGTCGCACGCGGTGGAGTGTGGCCTTCTAGCAGCGCCGATAAGCCGTGAGTGAGTCGTCTCAGGCTGTGCCCATCCCCGGCTTAAGCAGGTCTTACGCGCCTCTTGACACTCTTGGGTCATCGGGATTCGAGGAGATGACAGATGAACGCGAACGAGCCTCACGAGCAGGGCCCTGAGCGGCAGGGCACCGGTGGGTGGAGCCAGTTCGGCGCCACCCCGCCGGCCGCCGGTGGCTTCCCCCGGCGCGACACGATCGCCATGGAGGTCCCGCCACCGCCGCCGCCCGCCCCGCCCAAGAAGCAGCGCTTCACCGTGGGCCAGAAGGCCATCGCGGGTCTGGCCCTGGCCGCCATGGCCATCGGGGGCGGCGTCGTCGGGGCGGCCGTCGCCAGCTCGTTCCAGCCCGAGCCGGTCGCCAGTAGCACCAGCACCGGCACGCCCAGCCCCGTCTTCAAGTCCGCCTCCAGCCAGCTCACCGTCGCCGAGGTCGCGGCCAAGGTACAGCCCACGGTCGTGATGATCCAGGGGCAGACCGGCGAGGGCTCCGGCGTGGTGCTGTCGGAGGACGGGCTCATCCTCACCAACAACCACGTGGCCGTGGGCGCGGGGCAGGGCGGGCAGATGACCGTCAAGTTCAGCGACGGCAAGACGGCCAAGGCCACCGTCGTCGGCACCGACCCCGCCACCGACCTGGCCGTCATCAGGGCCGAGGGCGTCTCCGGGCTGACCAAGGCCACGCTCGGTGACAGCGACCAGCTCAAGGTCGGTGACCCGGTGCTGGCGATCGGAAGCCCGCTCGGGCTCGACGGTTCCGTCACGGCGGGCATCATCAGCGCCCTCGACCGTACCCTCAACCTGGGCAGCGACCAGCGCCAGCAGATCCCGCCCGGCTGGGGTCAGCAGCAGGAGCAGCAGAGCGCGCCCACCACGATCGGCGGCGCCATCCAGACCGACGCCTCGATCAACCCGGGCAACTCCGGCGGCGCGCTGGTCAACGCCGCGGGCGAGCTGGTCGGCATCAACACCGCGATCGCCTCGGAGGCCGCGGGCGGCGGCGTCGGCTTCGCGATCCCGGTCAACACCGCCAAGCAGGTCTCCGACCAGCTCATCAGCACCGGCAAGGTCAGCCACGCCTTCCTCGGCGTGAGCGTCACCGACGCGACCGGCGACGTGCCCGGCGCCCTCGTCAGGGAGATCACCGCCGGAAGCCCCGCGGAGAAGGCCGGGCTGCAGCAGGGCGACCTCATCACCAAGATCGACGACAAGGCGGTTGACGGAGGAGATACTGTTGTTGGGCAGGTCAGAGGTTTCAAACCGGGTCAAGAGGTCAAGATCACATATGTGAGGGGCGGCGAGACCCACGAGGTCGACGTCACCCTCGCGGAGAACGCATAAAGACCCCCTCACGGACGGGTGTGCCGTCGAGATCGCTGCGGACTCGGCGGCACACCCCCCCAAACACCCTCCAGGCCGGTCAGGAAAAGCGGCGCCCCTCGTCGCGGCGGTAGGCCCAGGCGGCCCCGGCTGCCGCCAGCACCGTCCATCCGGCCAGCGAGACCAGCGCCACCGTGTTCGGCGTGGTGTCCGCGGTGATCGCCCAGAGCAGCTCGGCCACCCCTCTGGCCGGCGTGTACGGCGAGACCACCTCGATGAAGTCCGGCAGGATCTGCGGGGGCAGCAGCAGGCCGCCCGCGATCGCCATCGGGAAGAACACCACCTGCGACACCGGGATCGCGCCCTTGGCCGTCATGACGAAGCCGATGAACAGCCCGATCAGCATGAACGGCACCACGCCCACCACCAGCGCGCCCAGCCCCAGCAGCAACCGCAGCGGCGTGGTCGTCGCCTCGGTCAGCAGGGCCGACACCACCAGCACGGGCACCACCGAGAGCAGCACGGTCGCCAGCGTGGCCAGGACGCGCCCGGCGAGACGGGGGTACGGCCCGGCAGGAAGCGTACGCACGTACGGGTTCCACGGCAGCTCGCGGTCCTGGGCGACGGTGATGCTCAGCCCGGTCAGCGCCCCCGACATGGCGCCGAAGAACATCAGCGAGCCCGTCGCCATGGTGGCCGCCTTCGGGTCGTCGCCCGTGAACGGCACCACGAACGCCACCATCGTGATGGCGGGGAACACCGCCCCTGCGACCAGGCTGATCGGCACGCGGAGCTGTTCGAGCAGGAGCAGGCGGGCGTGCGCGACGACCAGGCTAGACATGTGCGGACTCCTTCGAGGTGATGGCGAGGAATGCCTCCTCCAGGGTGGTCGGCCTGATCTCGAGGCCGGAGAACGGCGTCCCGCTCCGTACGAGCTCGACGACCAGCCGGTCGGGATCGGTCGTGACCAGGTTGACCCGGCCGTCGGCGCGCTCCACGTCCAGCACGCCGGGCAGCTCGGGCAGGTCGTCCGCGACGAGCGAGACGCGGCGCACGCTCACGATGTCGCGTACGGCGCGCACCGTGTCGTCGGCCAGCACCCGTCCGTGGCCGACGACCACGACCCGCTTCGCCAGCGCCTCGATCTCCTCCAGGTAGTGGCTGGTCAGCAGCACCGTGCCGCCCTCCTCGTGGAAGGCGGCGATGCCGTCCCACAGGGCCCGCCGCGCCTCCACGTCGAGGCCGGTCGTCGGCTCGTCGAGGAACACCAGCTTCGGCCTGCCCGCGAACGCCAGCGCCACGGCCAGCCGCCGCTTCTGGCCGCCCGACAGGCCGCCGATCTGCCGCTTGACCAGGTCGTCCAGCCCGAACCGGCCCAGCAGCTCGCCCCTGGCGACCCGGTCGGGGAAGTGGGCGGACACGAAGTCGACGACCTCGCCGACCCGTAACGACTCGGGGAGCCCCGTATCCTGCGGTGTCACGCCGATGCCGCGGCGTACGACCGGGTCACGGGGCGAGCCGCCGAACAGCTCGACCGTGCCGGACGTCGGCCGGCGCAGCCCCACGAACAGGTTGATCAGCGTGGACTTGCCCGCCCCGTTGGGGCCGAGCAGCCCGACCAGTTCGCCCGCCCTGATGTCGAGCGAGACGCTGTCGAGCGCCAGTACGTCGCCGTAGCGGCGGCGGGCCTCGATCGCGCGGGCCAGGATGGTCATCGAACTCCTCCAGCGTTGTCCAGCAGGGCGCGGATCGCCTTGGTGTACTCGTCGAATGCCAGCCGCCCCCGCTTGGTGATCGCCACGTACGTGACGGGGGTGCGGCCCTTGTGCGTCTTGTTGATCCGGACGTAGCCGGCGTCCTCCAGCTTGGTCAGATGCACCGACAGGTTGCCCGCGGTCATGCCGAGCAGCTCCTTCATCGAGTTGAACGCCATCTCGTCCCCGTCGCCGAGCACGTTGAGCGCGGCCACCACGCGCAGCCTGGCCTGGGCGTGGATCACCGGGTCGAGGTCGGGCGGCGGCTGGCCCGCGGTCATGCGCGGCGCCTCAGCCACAGCCCCGCGGCGATGAACCCGCCGCCCAGCAGCACGGCGCTCAGCAGCGCGTGCCAGCCTGCGCCGAGTAGCACGCCCAGCGCGTTGACGCCGGCGATCCAGGCGCCGACGAAGAACGTCTGCCTGGTGAGCCAGATCGCGCCGCCGGCCATGTAGAGGACGGCCACCACCATGAGCGAGATGCCGGCCCAGAGCAGGCCGGTCTCCTGGGGAGGCAGTTGCGGGCTCATCCGGACGCAGATGATGATCATGAGCGCTATCCCGGCGGACCACGCGTAACCGAACATCGCCCCCCGTGCCGACAGGTCGCCGCGGGTCAGCCGGTTCATCCGCGCGATCCCGTACGCGGTGAACGCCCCCGCCACGATCTGGCCCGCCATCAGCACCCCCACGGCCTGCATCTGGGAGATCGGCGCGTAGGGCCGGCCGTCCAGCCCGTAGTGCAGGAACAGGGCGCCGAAGCCGAGCAGCCAGGCCACCCCCCACGGGACGTAGAGCAGGAGCGGGTCGCCCCGGAGCCACTTCACCGTGGCGTCGCTCTGCTCCTCGATGACGCGCAGCATCTCCTCGGGGCTGGACGCGCTCTCGTCCTCGACCATGCAAACTCCTCGATACCTCAAACTGGTTTGCATCGTAAACCTGATGACGAGGCAAACTCAAGTCAAGGAAGCGAAGGGGACGGGCGCTACCGGCGGGTCAGGGCCTCCGACTCCCACAGGTCGCGGTAGTAGCCGGGCACGGAGACGAGCTGGTCGTGCGACCCGCGCTGCACGACCCGGCCCTCGTCCAGCACGATCACCTCGTCGACCGACTCCAGGCCCTTGAGCCGGTGGGTCACGAGCAGCGTCGTGCGGTCTCTGGTCACGTCGAGCAGGTCGCTCATCAGCCGGTCGGCCGTCTCCTCGTCGAGCGCCTCGGCGGGCTCGTCGAGCAGCAGCACCGGCGGGTCGTACAGGAGCGCCCTGGCCAGGGCCAGGCGCTGGAGCTGGCCGCCGGACACGGTCCGGCCGTCCTCGCCCAGCTCGGCGTCCCAGCCGGTGCGCTCGACCCAGCCGTCGAGCCTGGCCTCGCGTACGGCGCGGCGCAGCTCCTCGTCCCCGGCGTCGGGCCCGGCCAGGCGCAGGTTGTCGCGCAGGCTGGCGCGGAAGATGTACGGATCCTGGGTGAGGCCGGTCATCAGCGTACGCACGTCGTCGCCGGCCAGCTCCCGCAGGTCGACGCCGTTGACCCGGACGGCACCCGACTCGGGCTCGACCAGGCGCATGAGGGCGGCCAGCAGCGTGCTCTTGCCCGCCCCGCTGGGGCCCACGACGGCCACCCGCCTGCCGGGGGTCAGCCGCAGCGACACCCCGTCGAGCGCGGCCCGGCCCTGGCGTTCGGTGCCCGGAGCCGCCGTACCGCCGTCGCGGCCCGCGTCCGGGGCGGTGGCGTGGCGGACCACGAGGTCGTCGATCTCGATCGTGAGCGGGGCCTCGGGGAGGGGCGCGGGCGTGGCGGGTTCGGTGACGGCCGGGGCGGAGGAGCGTACGTCGCGCAGCCGCCGGAGCGCGGCCATGATGCCCGCCATCCGTTCCCCCGCCGCCGCCAGCGGCAGCACCGGCTCGAAGGCGACCAGGGACGTCAGCGCGAGCACGGTGGTGCCGACCGAGCCGGTGCCCGCCTCCTGGGCGAGCAGGACGACGGCCGCCACCGTCAGGCCCTGCACGAGCGTGCCGCCCGCGAGTGCGGCGGCGTGCACGAGGGCCTGGCGGCGCTCCAGGGCGGCCAGCGACTCGTCGGCGGCCCTGGCGTTGGCCAGGGCCTCTTCGTCGGCCCCGTACGCGGCCAGGTCCGCCGACCCGTGCACCAGGTCGGCCACCCGGCCCGCCAGCGCCGCCCGCGCCGGGGCGATCCTGTCCGACCAGCGCCGGGC
>NZ_BAAAZP010000186.1:0-31752 GCF_039536965.1 Nonomuraea antimicrobica
GCCGTGGCGCGGAGGTGCCGCCGCCACGGGGGCCGCGCCGTCCCCCCACGCCGCCGCGCCCGCCCAGGCCGCCGCTCATGCTGCGGCTGGGCAGCCCGCGCAGGCGCATCAACATCGGCCTCATCGGCATGACGTTCGTCCTGTCGATCTTCGCAGGGCGGCTCATCCAGATGCAGGGCCTCGACTCCAAGGTGTACGAGGAGGCCGCCGCCGTCCAGCGCCGGCAGGTCGAGACGATCCCGGCCAAGCGCGGCTCGATCACCGACGTCAACGGTCATGAGCTGGCCCTCACGGTCGAGGCCCGCGAGGTGTCGATCGACCCGACCAAGGTCCCCGCCTCCGTACGCCAGGAGGTGGCCAAGCTCCTGGCCCAGCAGCTCGGCAAGGACGAGCAGGAGATCGCCGCCAAGCTCGCCAAGACCGGCACCCACTACCAGCTCCTGGCCAGAGACGTCGACCCGGTCGTGGCCACCCGCCTGTTCCAGACCCAGGTGCCCGCGCTGTCGGCGAAGAAGACCTACCGCCGCCTCTACCCGGCGGGCGACCTGGCGGGCAGCCTCATCGGGTTCGTCGGCGACGAGGGCAACGGCCTGGGCGGCATGGAGCAGGCGAAGAACTCGGTGCTGGCCGGCCGCGACGGCGAGCAGCGCGTCGAGACCGGCCGCGACGGCCAGCGCATCCCGATGACCAGCAGCCAGCGCACCGCCCCCGTCGACGGGCAGGACGTGCGGCTGACCATCGACCGCGACATCCAGTGGGCCGCCCAGCAGTCGATCGCCGACCAGGTACGCGAGGCCGGGGCCGACAGCGGCACCGTGATCGTCATGGACGTGCGGACGGCCCAGATCGTCGCCATGGCCAACGCGCCGGAACTCGACCTGAACAACTGGCGCAAGGCCCCGGCGTCGAGCTACGTCAACAAGGCCGCCGCCGACGTCTTCGAGCCCGGCAGCACCAACAAGGTGATCACCGCCGCCGCCGCGCTGGAGGCCAAGGCGGTCACGCCCGACACGGTGTACCGGGTGCCCGACCGGATCAAGTGCGCCGACCAGGTGCTGCGCGACGCCCACGCGCACGAGGTGGAGGCGATGACGTTCCGCCAGGCCATGGCGCAGTCCAGCAACGTGGCCACGGTGATGGCGGCGCGCAAGATCGGCAGCGAGAAGCTGTACGGGATGCTGAAGGCGTTCGGCTTCGGCACCACGCCCGGCGGCGGCGTGCCCAGCGCCGAGGCGGGTCTGCTGCCCGACTACCGCAAGTGGTCCGGCAGCCAGAACTGCACGGTCGCCTACGGGCAGGGCGTCTCGGTGACCGCGCTGCAGATGGCCAGCGTCTACCAGACGATCGCCAACGGCGGCGTCAAGATCGAGCCGCGGATCGTGGCGGGCACCACCGACGCGACGGGCAGGTTCGTTCCCGCTCCCGCCGGTAAGCAGACCAGGGTGGTGAGTGAGACGACGGCCAAGGAGATCACGACGATGCTGGAGAGCGCGGTGGGCGAGGAGGGCACGGGCCAGCTCGCCGCCATCGACGGATACCGGGTGGCGGGCAAGACGGGCACGGCCAACCGCTACGATGCGGAGCTGGGCCGATACCAGGGCTACACTGCCTCGTTCGTCGGGTTCGCGCCGGCCGACCAGCCCCGGCTGGTGGTGCTCTCGGTGTTGCAGAACCCGAAGAACGGCCACTTCGGCGGACAGTTGGCGGCCCCCGTGTTCAAGGATGTGATGACGTTCGCCATCAAGAGCAAGAAGATTCCTCCCACAGGCTCCGCCGCGCCGCCGGTGCGTGCGCGCGCGGGACAGTGACCAGGGAAGGTACGCTCTCGCCGTGCGTCCCCCGTCGTCTATGCGTCCCACGACCAGCCCGCCTCGCCCGCTGACCGGGCTGGCGACCATGCTCGATGCCGATTCTGGCACGTCGCGGTCACCTCACGCCGCCCTGACCGGCGTCACCATCGACTCCCGCAACGTCCGGCGCGGCGACCTCTACGTCGCCCTGCCCGGCAAGCAGGTGCACGGCGCCGAGTTCGCCGCCGACGCGCTGGCGAGCGGGGCCGTGGCCGTGCTCACCGACCGCGCCGGTCGCGACGCGGCCGTCGCCACCGGGCTGCCCGTGCTCATCGTGCCCGACCCGCGCGCCCTGCTCGGACCGATCTCCTCCTGGGTGTACGGCCAGCCGGCCCACGACATCCAGGTCATCGGCGTCACCGGCACCAGCGGCAAGTCCACGACCACGTTCATGATCGAGGCCGGGCTGAAGGCCGCCGGGCACCGGGCGGGCCTGGTCGGCGGCGTCGAGATCCACGCGGGCGAGCTGCGCTTCCAGCCCACGCTCACCACTCCGGAGGCGTCGGAGCTGCACGGCCTGTTCGCGCTGATGCGCGAGGAGGGCGTCACGGCGGCCGCCATGGAGGTCTCCAGCCACGCGCTCGCGCTCGGCAGGATCGACGGCGTCTTCTACGACGTCGCCTTGTTCACGAACCTGTCGCAGGACCACCTCGACTTCCACAAGGACTTCGACGACTACTTCGCGACCAAGGTGAAGCTGTTCCAGCCCGAGCTGAGCCGCGTCGGCGTGACGAACATCGACGACCGCTACGGGCGTGAGCTGCTCCATCTGGCGAAGGTGCCGATGACCAGGTTCTCGGCGTTGGGCGACCCGGAGGCCGAGTGGCGGGCGCTGGACGCCCGGCTCGGCGCCGACGGCAGCGCGTTCAGGATCGTCGGGCCCGGCGGGGTCGAGGCCGACGCGCAGATCGCGCTGCCCGGCCCGTTCAACGTGGCCAACGCGCTCGGGGCCGTCGTGACGCTCGTCGAGGCCGGGGTGCCGCTGCAGGCGGCGGTGCACGGCGTGGGCACGCTGACCGGTGTGCCCGGGCGCATGCAGCGCGTCACGGCCGCCGGCGACGACTTCCAGGCCGTCGTCGACTACTCGCACAAGCCGGGCGCCGTGGAGTCGGTGCTGCGCTCGCTGCGGTCGGTCACGGCCGGGACGCTGACGATCGTGCTCGGCTGCGGCGGTGACCGCGACAAGGGCAAACGACCCATCATGGGGGAAATCTCCACCCAACTGGCGGATGTGGCCATTTTCACCAGCGACAATCCGCGTTCGGAGGATCCGCTGGCCATCCTCGCGACGATGATGGAGGGAGCGCTCCGCGTTCCGCAGCACGACCGCGCTCATGTGATCATTGAGCCCGACCGCGCGGCCGCCATCGGCCTGGCGATCGCCCGTGCCGGACGCGGCGACGTGATCGTCGTAGCGGGCAAGGGTCACGAGCAGGGCCAGTACGTTTCAGGCGAGGTGATCCCCTTCGACGACCGCGAAGTGGTCGCCGAAGCGATCGACGCACGTAAGGAAAGCAGGAAGCACTAATGATCCCGTTGCCTCTGGCCAGGATCGCCGAGATAACCTCGGGCGCCCTGTCGGGGATGGCAGATCCCCGTGCGGTGGTGCGCGGGCCCGTTGTGATCGACTCGCGGGCCGTAGAACCGGGATCCCTGTTCGTCGCCGTCAAGGGCGCGCGGGTCGACGGTCATGACTTCGCCGCGCAGGCCGTACGGGCCGGAGCCGTCGCCGTGCTGGCCGGCCGGCCGGTCGAAGGGCCCGCGGTGATCGTCCCCGACACCGCCGCCGCGCTGGCCGAGCTGGCCGCCGCGCAGGCCCGTACGCTGACCGCGGTCACCGTGATCGGCGTGACCGGCTCGGCGGGAAAGACCGGCACCAAAGACCTGCTGGCCCGGCTCACCGGCCGGATCGGCACCACCATCGCCCCCGTCGGCAGCTTCAACAACGAGCTCGGCCATCCCCTGACCGTGCTGCGGGCCGACCTCGACACCCGCTACATGGTGCTGGAGCTGGCCGCCCGCAACATCGGCCACATCAAGGACCTGACCCGCATCGCGCCGCCCCAGATCGGCGTGGTGCTCAACGTAGGCACCGCGCACCTGGGGGTGTTCGGCGGCAAGGAGGCCATCGCCAAGGCCAAGGGCGAGCTGGTGGAGTCGCTGCCGCGCTCGGGCGTGGCCGTGCTCAACGCCGACGACCCGCTGGTGCGCGGGATGGCCTCGCGCACGGAGGCGCGGGTCACGTACTTCGGGCAGAGCGAGCAGGCGGCGATCAGGGCCGAGGGCGTCGTGATGGACGCCAGGGGCCGGGCCTCGTTCACGCTGCGCACGCCCTCGGGTGCCGCGCACGTGTCGCTCAAGCTGTACGGCGCGCACGCGGTCGAGAACGCGCTGGCCGCCGCGGCGGCCGGCTACGAGCTGGGCCTGCCGGTGGCCACGATCGCCGAGGAGCTGTCGGAGGCCACCCCGGCCAGCCGCTGGCGCATGGAGGTCACCGACCGGGCCGACGGCGTGACCGTGGTCAACGACGCCTACAACGCCAACCCCGACTCCATGCGGGCCGCCTTCCAGGCGTTCGAGGTGCTCGGGCGGGGGCGGCGGCGCTTCGCCGTCATCGCGGCGCTGCGGGAGCTGGGCGAGGAGGGGCCCGCGCTCAACGCCGAGCTGGGGCGCATGGCGGGCGCGGCCGGGCTGGCCGTCCTCGTCGTGGCCGGGCCCGACGCCCAGCACGTGCTGGCAGGAGCCCACGAGTCCGTCCAGGGGGCCGCCCAGGCGGGCCGCACGGCCCACGCCCCACCCGCGCAGGGAACACCGCCCCCAGGCACCCAGAGGGCCGCGTACCACGGGCAGCCGACGCGGATCGTCCACGTGCCCGACGCCGAGGCGGCGGCGGCCGAGCTGGTCGGGTGGCTGCGGGCCGGTGACGCGGTGCTGATCAAGGGGCCCAGGGTCATGGGCCTGGAGCGTACGGCCGAGCTGGTGCTCGGAGGTGCCCCCCAGTGACCAACATCATCGTCGCCGGTGCGGTGGGCCTGATCCTCTCGATGCTGGGCACCCCGCTGGCGATCCGGCTGTTCTCGCGGCGTGGCATCGGCCAGGAGGTCCGCGAGGAGGGCCCGCAGCACCAGGGCAAGCGCGGCACCCCCACCATGGGCGGCACGGTCTTCGTGCTGGCCTCCCTGCTCGCCTACGGCGCCTCCCACCTGGTCATGCTCGAACCCCCCACGGTGTCGGGCGGACTGGTGCTGTTCCTGATGACGGGGCTCGCCGCGGTCGGGTTCATCGACGACTTCATCAAGATCTACAAGCAGCGCAGCCTCGGCCTGCGCAGCGGCGCCAAGGCGCTCGGCCAGCTCATCGTCGGCGCCGTCTTCGCCTTCCTCGTCGTACGCCAGCCCAACGTGTACGGCATCACCCCCGCCGAGACCCGCCTGTCGTTCCTGCGCGACTTCGGCCCCTCGATCGGCATGATCGGCTTCACGATCTGGGTCCTCATCATGATCGTCGGGTTCTCCAACGCGGTGAACCTCACCGACGGCCTCGACGGCCTGGCCAGCGGCGCGACCGGCGTCGTGCTGGCCGCGTACGTGCTGATCGGCAACTGGCAGCTCCGCAACAACTGCATCGACCAGCTCGGCCCCAACTGCTACTGGGTACGCGACCCGCTCGACCTCGCCGTGGTGGCCGCCGCCGTGCTGGGGGCGCTCATCGGGTTCCTGTGGTGGAACGCCCCGCCCGCCCGCATCTTCATGGGCGACACCGGCTCGCTGGCCCTGGGCGGCGTGCTGGCCGGGCTGGCCATCGCCACCCGTACGCAGCTCCTGCTGATCATCCTGGCCGGTCTGTGCGTGGTCATCACGCTGTCGGTCATCATCCAGGTCGGTTCCTTCAAGCTGACCGGGAAACGCGTGTTCCGCATGGCGCCCCTGCAGCACCACTTCGAGCTCAAGGGCTGGGCGGAGACCACGATCGTGGTCCGCTTCTGGCTGATCGCGATGTTGTGCGCGGCGCTCGGCCTCGGCCTGTTCTACGTCGAATGGATGCCCAGGCCATGAACCTCACGTGTGTGGCCGGGCTCGGCGTGTCCGGCACCGCGGTGGCCAGGGTGCTGGCCGCGCGGGGCGAGCGGGTCGTGGTCGTCGAGGCCGTGGAGGGCGAGCGGCAGCTCGCCGCCGCGGCCGAGCTGGCCAGGGTGGGCGTCGAGACCCGCTTCGGGGAGCCGGCGCTGCCCGAGGGTGCGACGCGACTGGTCACCACGGGGTGGGCGCCGCACCACCCGCTCGTCGCCGCCGCGCTGCGGGCCGGGGTCGAGGTCGTCGGCGAGGTGGAGCTGGCCTGGCGGCTGCGTCCCGCCCAGGCGGCGCCCTGGCTGGCGCTGACCGGCACCAACGGCAAGACCACCGCCGTACGCATGCTCACCTCGATCCTGCTGGCCGCCGGGCGCAAGGCCGTGGCGGTGGGGAACGTTGGCGTGCCGGTCGTCCAGGCCGTCGCCGAGCCGTACGACGCGCTGGCCGTCGAGCTGTCCAGCTTCCAGCTCCACTGGTCGGCCACGCTGGCCCCGCACGCCGCGGCCGTGCTGAACGTGGCCCCCGACCACCTCGACTGGCACGGCTCGATGGAGGAGTACGCCGCGGCGAAGGGCCGCGTCTTCGAACGCGCCGGCACGGTGATCTTCAACGCCGACGACCCCGAGGCCACCCGGCTGGCCGCCCCCTACCCGGGCGCCGTCGGGTTCACGCTGCGGGTGCCCCGGCGGGGCGAGCTGGGCGTGGTGGAGGACCTGCTGGTCGACCGGGCGTTCGTGGCCGACCCGGTCGAGGCGGCCGAAGAGCTGGCGACCTTGGAGGACATACGCCCCTTCGCCCCGCACAACGTGGCCAACGCATTGGCCGCCGCCGCCCTGGCCCGCTCGCTCGGGGTGCCGTCGGAGGCCGTGCGGCAGGGGTTGCGCGACTTCGTGCCCGACCCGCACCGGCTGGCCCACGTCGACCGGATCGGCGAGGTCGACTACATCGACGACTCCAAGGCCACCAATCCACACGCCGCCGCCGCGGCGCTGGCGTCGTACCCGTCGGTGGTGTGGGTGGCGGGCGGCCTGCTCAAGGGCGCCGACGTCGACGAGCTGGTACGCCAGGCCGCCCCCCGGCTGCGCGGAGCGGTGCTGCTCGGCGCCGACCGCGCGCGGATCGCCGAAGCCATCGCGCGACACGCGCCGAATGTCCCCCTGGTGGACATCGCGGATCGGGACACTGGTGCGATGGAAAAGGTCGTCACCGAAGCCGCCCGGCTGGCATCGCCAGGAGACACGGTGCTGCTCTCCCCGGCGGGGGCTTCCCTGGACATGTTCGCCAACTATCCGGCGCGGGGGGAGGCCTTCGCGCGCGCCGTACGCGGGTTGAGGGCGCGGCGTGAGCACGGTCGATGAGGAGCGGGAGCGGCCCGCCCCGGAGCGGGAGCGACCCGCTGCGGAGCGGGAGCGACCCGCTGCGCAGGAGGGCCCGGGAAGCTGGGCGCGCGAGCAGCTCGGCGCGCTGAAGGAGCTGCTCGACAAGCCGCTCACCACCTACTACCTGATCATCATGTGCAGCGCGCTGCTGCTCGCGCTCGGGCTGATGATGGTGCTGTCGGCCTCCAGCATCGAGGCGCTGGAGTTGACCGGCAGCCCGTTCACGTGGTTCATCAAGCAGTCGTTGTCGGCCGCGATCGGCGTGCCGGTGATGTACCTGTGCTCGCGGCTGCCGGTCAGGTTCTTCCGCTGGGCCGGCTACCCGCTGATGGCGCTGTCGATCATCGCGCTGGTCATGGTGCTGTTCATCGGCTCGTCCGAGCTGGGCGCGCAGCGGTGGATCTACATCGGCCCGCTGACCGTCCAGCCGTCCGAGCCGGCCAAGCTCGGGCTGGTGCTGTGGGGGGCCGACCTGCTGGCCAGGCGGGCGCGGCAGGGCCGCATCGAGTGGCGGCAGATGCTGATCCCGCTCATGCCCGGCACCGCGATCCTGGCCGTCATGGTCATGCTGGGGCGCGACCTGGGCACGACGCTGGTACTCTTTTTGATCTTCCTGTCACTGCTGTGGGTGGTGGGAGCGCCGGTCAAGCTGTTCGGTGGCGTCATGGCGCTGGCGGTGCTCGCCGCGGTCATCATGATCAAGGTGGAGCCGTACCGGATGGCGCGCATCGGCGCGTTCCTCAACCCGTGGGCCGACGCCCAGGGCGCCGGCTACCAAGCCGTGCAGGGGCAGATCGCCATGGGCTCGGGAAGCTGGTTCGGGCTCGGGCTCGGCAGCAGCCGGCAGAAGTGGAGCTGGCTGCCGCACGGTGAGAGCGACTTCATCTTCGCCATCGTCGGCGAGGAACTGGGGCTGATGGGCACGCTGATGGTGGTCGCGCTGTTCGGCCTGCTCGGCTATGCCGGGCTGCGGGTGGCCGTACGCGTCAGCGACCCCTTCATCAGGCTCGCCGCCGCATCCATGGTGGCCTGGATCGTGGGCCAGGCCACCGTCAACATGGGGGCCGTGCTCGGCGTGTTGCCGATCACCGGCATCCCACTCCCGCTGGTCTCGTACGGCGGGTCCGCGCTGCTGCCCACGCTCGCCGCGCTCGGCATGCTGTTGTCGTTCGCCAAACGCGAGCCCGGCGCGCGGGAGGCCTTGGCCGCTCGTGGCCCCGGACCGGCCGCCCGGGCCCTAAGCTGGCTTGGCCTGGGACGTACGACCAGAGGCCGAGTGACACGTTAGGGAGTGACCGAGATGAGGGTGGTCCTCGCCGGTGGGGGGACGGCCGGGCACATCGAGCCCGCGCTCGCCCTTGCGGACGCGCTGCGCCATCTTGACCGGAGCGTCGGCATCACCTGTATGGGCACGGATCGCGGCATGGAGTCGCGGCTCGTGCCGGCCAGGGGCTACGAGCTGGAGCTGGTGCCGGCCGTGCCGTTGCCCAGGGCGATCACCCCGAGCCTGCTCACGGTGCCGGGCAGGCTGGCCGGGGCGATCAACGCGGCCGTGGGCATACTCGACCGGGTCAGGGCAGACGTCCTGGTCGGCTTCGGCGGCTACGTCGCGACGCCCGCCTACCTGGCCGCCAAGCGGCGCGGTGTGCCGATCGTCGTGCACGAGGCCAATCCGCGCCCCGGGCTGGCCAACCGGCTGGGCGCCAGGCTGACCGACCACGTCTTCAGCGGCTTCCCCGGGCCCGTGCTGCCCAAGGCCGAGTACATCGGCACGCCGCTGCGCCGCGACATCGTCACGCTCGACCGGCTGTCCATGGGCGACAAGGCCCGCTCCTGGTTCGGGCTGGAGAACGACCGGCCGACGCTGCTGGTGTTCGGCGGCTCGCAGGGCGCCAGGTCGATCAACGACGCCGCGATCGCCGCCGCGCCCGCGCTGCGCCAGGCCGGGGTGCAGGTGCTGCACGTGGTGGGCCCGAAGAACACCGTCGAGCAGGAGCCGCCGCCCGGCGACCCGCAGTACGTCCTGCTGCCCTACGTCGACCGCATGGACCTCGCCTACGCCGCCGCCGACCTGGCCCTGTGCCGCGGCGGCGCGCTGACCTGCGCGGAGCTGACCGCGGTCGGGCTGCCCGCCGCGTACGTGCCGCTGCCCAACGGCACCGGCGAGCAGCGCGTCAACGCCGACCGCATCGTCGCGGGCGGCGGCGGCCTGGTGGTCGACGACGCCGAGCTGTCAGCCGAGTGGATCATCCGCTACGTGCTGCCGATCCTCCGCGACCCCGAGCGGGTCGCCGTCATGTCGGAGGCCGCCTCCCGGCTGGGGAGGAAGGACGCCGATATCATGCTCGCCAGGAAGGTCTTGGAGATAGCCCGATGAGTCTCGTCAAGCTGGTCGATCCCGTCGCCGTCGAAGAGCTGGGGCGGGTGCACTTCATCGGCATCGGCGGCGCCGGCATGTCGGGCATCGCCCGCATCCTGCTCAAGCGCGGCGTACGCGTGACCGGCAGCGACGCGCGCAGCTCCGAGCTGATCACCGAGTTGCGCGAGCTGGGCGCGACCGTGCAGATCGGGCACGCCGCCTCCCACATCAGAGACGTCGACACCGTGGTCGTCTCCACCGCCATCCGCGACTCCAACCCCGAGCTGGGCGAGGCGCTCAAGCAGGGCCTGCGGATCATCCCGCGGGCCGCCGCGCTGGCCTCCCTCATGGCCGGGCGCACCGCGGTCGCCATCGCGGGCACCCACGGCAAGACCAGCACCACCTCGATGCTCACCGTGGCGCTGCAGAAGTGCGGCGCCGACCCGTCCTACTGCGTGGGCGGCCAGCTCGTCACCACCGGCCTCGGGGCCGACGACGGGCAGGGCCGGGTGTTCGTGGCCGAGGCCGACGAGAGCGACGGCTCCTTCCTCATGCTCGCCCCCGACATCGCCGTGGTGACCAACGTCGAGGCCGACCACCTCGACAACTACGGCGACCCGCGGGCGGTGCACGACAGCTTCGCCAGGTTCGCCGAGCGGGTCGGCTCGCTGCTGATCGTCTGCGCCGACGACCCGGGCTCGGCCGACCTGGCGCGGCGGGCCGGGGAGCTGGGGCTGCGGGTCAAGTCCTACGGCCTCAGCGGTGACGACTACCGGGTGCGCGACGTCCGGCCCGACGGGTTCGGCACCGTGTTCGCGATCGAGGGCAGGGGAGAGGTACGCCTGGCCGTTCCCGGGGCCCACAACGCGCTCAACGCCACCGCGGTGATCGCCGTGGCCGATGAGCTGGGGCTGCCGTTCGAGGAGATCAGGCAGGGCCTGGGCGCCTTCACCGGGGCCAAGCGGCGCTTCGAGGCCAAGGGGGAGGCGGGCGGCATCGCGGTCTTCGACAGCTACGCCCACCACCCCACCGAGCTGGCCGCCGACCTGCGGGCCGCGCGTGACGTGGTCGCGTCCTATTCGGGCACGGGGCGGGTGATCGCGGTCTTCCAGCCGCACCTCTACTCGCGCACGCGGTACTTCGCCGACGAGTTCGGTGCGGCGCTCGGGCTGGCCGACGAGGCCATCGTGCTCGACGTCTACGGAGCCAGGGAGGACCCGGAGCCCGGGGTGTCCGGGGCGATGGTGGCGGGGCGGGTGCCGCTGCCGCCCGAGCGGGTGGCGTACGCGCCCGACCGGTCGTCGGTGCCCGGCCTGGTGGCGGAGCGGGCGCGGCCGGGGGACATCGTGCTCACCATGGGCGCGGGCGACGTGACGGAGCTGGGCCCGCAGATCGTCGCCCGGCTCTCCTGACGTTCCCCGGATCAGCCTCCGGGATCGGCCCTCGGGATCGGCCCGGTGCCGGGCGCACGCTGATCCCCGGTGGAAGGCTCCTGTCCCGTGGGGCGGATCGGCCGGTGTGCCAGGGGATCCCGGCCGTCCGGGCGCGGGCGCGTTTGGGCGTGGCGCGCGGGCGCCGGGGCCCGGTCGGCGTAGGTTCGGTGCCTACACGAGCCGCATTCTGGTGGGAGGGCGATGAAGGCGCGCACGGCGTTCCTGGTGTTGCTGACGGCGGGGGTGGTGGGGTCGGCCGCGTGGCTGGTGTTCTTCTCGCCCGTGCTGGGGGTCCGTTCGATCGAGATCGTGGGAAATCTCACAGTGCCGAGCGAGCGGATCGAGCAGCAGGCCGGCGTGGCGGACCTGCACCCCCTCGCCACCGTGAACCTGGCCGACGTCGAGAGCCGCGTCCTGGGCATCAGACAGCTCGCCACCGCCAAGGTGGACCGGGTCTGGCCCGGCACGCTCAAGATCGAGGTGGTCGAGCGCGAGCCGGTCGCCGCGATCCCGGCGGGCGGCAAGATGGCGATCGTCGACGGGCAGGGCGTGGTGATCGAGCTGGAGTCCGCGGCCCCGCCCATGCTGCCGGTGCTGAGGGTCGACCGCCCGGTCCAGAACGATCCGGCCATGATGGCCGCGCTCAAGGTCATCCAGGCGGTGCCGAGCGAGGTGGCGGGCAAGGTCAGGCAGGTGCGCGCGGGCACGGCCGAGGGCGTGACGCTGGAGCTGTCGGACGGCCGTACCGTCATCTGGGGCGGCACCGACCGGCCGGAGGAGAAGGGCCGCATCCTCAGCTCGCTGCTCAAGAAAGAAAAAGCGGTCACCCTGTACGACGTCAGTTCCCCCGACGTGGTGACCCTGAAGTGATCGTGATCGTCAGGGTCTGGCAACCCCGGGGCAAGAGCATGGCCCAGCCTGTGCGAGGTGGGGCTCCCGGCGTGAGAGCCTGTAAGCCGGACTTTCGGCAGTGGAGGGCCGCGACCAGGCGCGACCGCGGAGCGAAACGGACAGCCCGCGACACGCCGGACGTGCTTGCGGCGCGGTTAGTTGACCCGCCTGGAGCGTAACTCCTACTGTCCGTATCAATCCTCAGGTTGACATAAATCTAAATCTCAACCTGAGGTTGAGAGTTACCCGAACTGACAAAAAGCGGAGACAATCCGCACCGAAATGGCAAGTCAACGAGCGGAAAGGCCCCTCGTCGTGGCAGCACCGCAGAACTACCTCGCGGTCATCAAGGTCGTCGGCATCGGCGGCGGCGGAGTTAACGCCGTCAACCGGATGATCGAAGAGGGACTCAAGGGCGTCGAGTTCATCGCGATAAACACCGACGCCCAGGCGCTGCTGATGAGTGACGCCGATGTGAAACTCGACGTGGGCCGCGAGCTCACGCGCGGACTGGGCGCGGGCGCCAACCCCGATGTCGGCCGCAAGGCGGCCGAGGACCACCGTGAGGAGATCGAGGAGGTCCTCAAGGGGGCCGACATGGTCTTCGTCACGGCGGGCGAGGGCGGTGGCACGGGCACGGGCGGCGCCCCCGTCGTGGCCAACATCGCCAGGTCGCTGGGCGCGCTCACCATCGGCGTGGTGACCAGGCCGTTCAGCTTTGAGGGCCGGCGCAGGGCGTCGCAGGCCGAGGCGGGCATCGAGACGCTGCGCGACGAGGTCGACACGCTGATCGTGATCCCCAACGACCGGCTGCTGTCGATCTCGGACCGCCAGGTGAGCGTGCTCGACGCGTTCAAGGCGGCCGACCAGGTGCTGCTGTCGGGCGTCCAGGGCATCACCGACCTGATCACCACTCCCGGCCTGATCAACCTCGACTTCGCCGACGTCAAGTCGGTCATGTCGGGTGCCGGTTCCGCCCTCATGGGCATCGGCCACGCGCGCGGCGACGACCGTTCGGTGGCGGCGGCCGAGATGGCCGTCTCCAGCCCGCTGCTGGAGGCCAGCATCGACGGCGCCCACGGCGTGCTGCTGTCGATCGCGGGCGGCTCCGACCTCGGCCTGTTCGAGATCAACGAGGCGGCCCAGCTCGTGTCCATGGCCGCCGCGCCCGACGCCAACATCATCTTCGGCACGGTCATCGACGACGCGCTCGGCGACGAGGTGCGGGTGACGGTGATCGCGGCCGGCTTCGACGACGTGCCGGGTCCGGCGGAGAAACAACTGCCCCGCCCGGCGGGCCGTCCCGCCGCCCAGCCCGCCGCGCCGCCCGTATCGTCTCCTGCGCGGCCGAGCGTGTCGTCCCCGAGCGTGAAGTCCGAGGCGTCCGCGCTGCGCCCTGAGCCGCGCGCTGAGGTGCGTCCTGAGGCCCGTGGCGACTTCCGCCCCGAGCCGCGCGCCGAGTTCAGGCCCGAGCCGCGTACGGAGTTCAGGCCGGAGCCGCGCCCCGAACCCAGGCCCGAGCCGGTGCGCCCGGTGGAGCCGGTGCAGGCCGCGGCGCAGGACTCGCTGCGTGACCCGGCGCGCGATTCGAGGTCCGACGACGAGTCCGCGGACGAGCCGTCCGGCCCCGTCTCGATCCCTCGGCCCGCGCCCGAGCCCGCCAACCCGCCCACGCCCATCACCTCCCGCATGTCGGAGCCCGCCAAACGTCCTCGGGTGATCTTCGAGGAGCAGGAAGAGGAACTCGACGTTCCCGACTTCCTCAAGTAGCCGGCAAAGAGCCGTCCGCCTGACGCCGCTCCCCGCTGCGACGCGGGAGCGGCGCCGTCGTGTACGTACGGCCGTCAGCGGAGGAAGTCCGCAAGCAGGCAGGCGAAGGCGACCCGCGGGCAGGAAGGGGAGGGGCACGTGAGAAGTGACGAGATCGCGGCCGGTCTCGCCGAGGTCGACGCGCGCATCGCCGAGGCGTGCCGCGCGGTGGGGCGCGACCGGGGCGAGGTCACGCTGATCGCCGTCACCAAGACGCGGCCCGCCGACGACGTGCGCATCCTGGCGGACCTGGGCGTGCGCGACGTCGGCGAGAACCGCGACCAGGAGGCCGCACCCAAGGCCCTCGAACTCGCCGAGCTGCCCCTGACCTGGCACTTCGTCGGCCAGTTGCAGACCAACAAGGTCCGCTCCGTCGTCGGGTACGCCGACGTGATCCACTCGGTCGACCGGCTCAGGCTGGTGGAGGCGATCAGCAAGGAGGCCGTCCGCGAGGGCCGCGACGTCGGCTGCCTGCTGCAGGTGGCGCTCGACGACGACCCGGCCAGGGGCGGCGTGCGCCCCGCCGACCTGCTCGCGCTCGCCGACGAGGTCGCGCTGGCCGAAGGGGTGTGGCTGGGCGGCGTCATGGCGGTGGCGCCGCTGGGCGAGGAGCCGGCCAAGGCGTTCGCCCGGCTGCGGGATCTGGCGGTGAGCCTCCAGGAACAGCACCCGCGGGCCACGATGGTCTCGGCGGGCATGAGCGGGGATCTCGCGGAGGCCATCGCGTACGGCGCGACACACGTGCGGGTCGGTACGGCGTTGCTCGGTCGTCGCAAGCCCTTCGTCAGGTAATGTCCCCTCAAGTGGGTCTTCAGGCCCGCGACCAAGTAGAGGTCGATCAGCGGTGAGCTCCAGGGGGGTACGCCAGCCGCCTCGGACACGGCGACGGGCCCGAGCGAGTGCGACCATGAGCAGGAGGACGACGTAGCGATGGCCGGCGCGATGCGCAAGATGGCGGTCTACCTCGGTCTCGTGGAGGACGACCGCTACGAGAGGTACGAGACCTACACCGACGACTACACCTACGAGGACGAGGTGCAGCGCGGCGGCGAGGAGCGTGCCGTGGCGGTCCAGGACCGCGACGACGAACCCGAGGCAGGGGTCCCCGCGCCCAGGCCCGCCACGACGATCCTGGAACGCCGCACGACCGATCTGGCCCGCATCACCACCCTGCACCCCCGCACGTACAACGAGGCGCGTACCATCGGTGAGCACTTCCGTGACGGCACCCCGGTCATCATGAACCTGACCGAGATGGTCGACAGCGACGCCAAGAGGCTGGTCGATTTCGCGGCAGGTCTGGTCTTCGGCCTACATGGCAGCATTGAACGTGTTACCAACAAGGTGTTCCTGTTGTCCCCCGCCAATGTCGAGGTGACCGCCGAAGACAAGGCTCGAATCGCGGAACGCGGATTCTTCAACCAGAGTTAGAGTCTCTGTATGCCTATCGGAAGCAACCCGGTCTCCCCAAGACCGGGTGGGCACATCAGAAGTGGAGGCGCGGCCGGGCCGTGGAGATCGTCAGTGGGATCTTGGTCGTTGTCCTGTCTCTCTATCTGGTGCTGCTCATCGGCAGGATGATCTTCGAGACGGTGCAGGCTTTCGCCCACCATTGGCGGCCTACGGGCGTCGTCCTGGTGCTGGCGGAGGCCATATACACCGCAACCGACCCGCCCCTCAAGTTCCTCCGCCGTTTCATTCCTCCGCTCCGGTTGGGTACGGTGGCCTTTGACCTAAGCTTCACTGTCCTGTTCATCGTGGTCCTGATCTTGATCCAGTTCGCCGGATGGCTGCGATGAACCGGGCCGGTGGGGCACCGGTCATGATCCAACTCGTGTCCGCGCTGAAGTGATTCGGGTTACCGTCCTCCGGACAGACTCCAAGCGCGCCAAGGAGACCAAAAAATGCCGCTGACGCCCGCTGATGTGCGGAACAAGCAGTTCAGTACCACCCGGCTGCGGCCGGGCTACGACGAGGAAGAGGTCGACGCCTTCCTCGACGAGGTGGAGGCTGAGCTCGACCGCCTGATCCAAGAGAACGAGGAGCTCCGCGCCAAGCTGGCCGAGTGCCTGCGCGGGAAGGTGCCGGGCGGCATGAACATGCCCATGGCCTCCGCCCCGGTCCAGGAGCAGCCCAAGCCGGAGATGATGGCGCCGCCGCAGCCGGAGCCCATGCGGGCGCCCGAGCCGCCGCCGGTGCAGCAGCCGCCGGTCCCCGTGGCCATGAGCATGCCTCCCCCCGAGGACAACATGGACACCGCGGCCCGCGTGCTCGCGCTCGCCCAGCAGACCGCCGACCAGGCGATCGCCGACGCCCGCCGGGAGGCGGACGAGACGGTGACCCGCGCCCGGCGCGAGGCCGACGAGATCCTCACCAAGGCCCGCCGTCAGGCCGAGCAGGTCATCGGCGACGCCCGCGCCCGCGCGGAGACGCTCGAGCGCGACGCCCAGGAGCGGCACCGCCAGGCGATGGGCTCGCTGGTGCAGACCCGCGACGAGCTCGAGCGCAAGGTGGAGGAGCTGCGCAGCTTCGAACGCGAATACCGCAGCCGCCTCAAGCTCTACCTGGAGAACCAGCTCGCCGAGCTCAACGTCTCCGCCGAGGGCAGCGGTGGCTTCCCGGTGATGTCCGGTGGCCCGCAGGGTCAGGCTCCCGCCATGTCGCACGCCGTCCCCCAGGGTCAGCCGCCCCTTCCGGGTGGTCCCAACCCGTTCGGCAACGAGGCTCCGCAGGGCATCTTCCCCGGAGTTGACGGTCCGCACAACGACCGCCGGTAAAATAGCGCGTCGCTAGGCTAGGACCTGTCACTCGAAAGAGCCCCCTGTGATCCTTATCAGTGCTGGTTTGGTGCTCGCGGCAGTGGTGTTGCTGATCGCGGGCTTCGTACTGGCGAAGCCGTTCCTGATCATGTGGTCCATCGTGGTCAGCGTGCTGTCCGCGCTGTTCCTGGTGATCGGGGCGTTCCTGCGGCGTAACGAGCTTTTTCCCGGAGGTGGGCAGGCCGCTGCGCCGGCCACCCCCCCGAAGGGGCTCCTGCCGCCCGCTCCGCCGTACACCCAGACCGGTCCGATGGCTCACCAGCCGCCCCCGCACCCCCGGCCGCATCCGCAGCCGCCGCAGCGCTCGGCGACCGTGCCGAGCCCCGCAGCGCGTCGGCCCGCGGCGAGCGGCATCGCGGCGGACGCGATCGTGCTGGTGATCCCCGGGCGCAAGCGCTACCACGTCCCCGGCTGCAAGCAGTTGGCAGGGCGGGAGCACGAGGAGCTCACGTACGAAGAGGCACGCGAGGAGGGCTTCACGCCCTGCACGACGTGTCTGCCGGACGCCGCGCTCGGCGGACGGCAACTACCGCCTGCCGCCGACCCCGAGTCCGCCGTCACCCCAGGCCCCGCTCCTCTCGCCGAGAGCCGAGCCGAAACCTCCGCGGAGACCCGCGCCCTACGGCCGCCGGTCACCCCGCCGAAGCCCGACACGAAGGCTTCCACCCCCAGCCCGGAGCCTGCCGCCGCCCACGAGGACGGCGCCACCGGGTGGTTCGGCACTTCCCCTGCCGCTCCGGCGGGCCAGGCCAAGGGCTCCTCCGCCGCCTCCGACGCCGATTCGCCGGACGATCAGCAGGCGGAGTCAGAGACTTCATACTTCCGGCCGCCGCCTTTCGCGCGCCGCGCCGATGGCACGCCTGCTTCGGGCAGGCCCGCCTCCGATGACCCCTCCTCCGGTGCGGCCACGCCCACCGAGGCCCCCTCCCGCGACGCCAAGTCCCGTGAGGCCGTGGCCCGTGAGGTCGCCTCCCGTGGGGCCGCGTCTCGTGAGGCTGCGTCTCGTGAGGTCGCGTCCCGTGAGGCTGCGTCTCGTGAGGCTGCGCCCGGCAGGCCCTCTTCGGGCAGACCGTCCCCGTCCGACCGCACCACCGCCGACCGGCCTTCCGCCGACCGCACCGCCACCAACCGGCCCTCCGCCGACCGGCCCTCCGCCGACCGGCCCTCCGCCGACCGGCCCTCCGCCGACCGGCCTTCTTCCGACCGGCCTTCTTCCGACCGGCCCTCTTCTGAGCGGCCGTCCGCTGAGCGGGTCTCGTCCGGCAGGTCTGGTTCGGGTGAGCCCTCTTCCGACGAGAGCGTGACCTCCCCGAGCGTGGCCGGTCCGGCGAGCAAGCCCAAGACGGCGGGGGGCAAGCCCTCGCAGGCCACCGCTACCCCCGCCGCTACTTCCCCTGCCACCACCTCGTCTGCCGCCTCCTCCCGCACCTCTTCGGGCGACTCGTCCGGTGCCTCCTCCCGCACTTCTTCCGTGGGTTCCTCCGGCGCGCCTGAGCGGTCCGGCCAGTCCGGTGACAAGCCCGGACGGCCCGGGGAGCCGCCCGTGACGTCCGCGGGCGCGTCCGGGTCGGGCCGACCGGGTGCGTCCGCCGGGCAGTCAGGGCGACCGGGTGCCGGCGGCCGATCCGGTGGGCCGGGTGGCGCCGCCGGGTCGGCCGAGCGAGCGGGTGGCGCCGGGCAGATGGGCGGACGGCCCGGACTCGCAGCGAGCAGTACTCCGCCGCGTACCGGACCCGCGGGAGCTAAGACCTCGCCGCGTCCCGATGCGGAGGACGACGACTCCGGCGGGCCCGCGACGGCGCCGCAGCCGCGGGTGACCGCTTCCGGCGGGCCCGGGCGGCCTGGGCCGTCGGGTGGGGGCGCCAAGCCGTCCCAGCGTCCTTCTGGGCCCGTCGAGGAGCCGTCCTCGCCGGGGGAGACCGTGATCCTGCACGAGCGGCCCGCGTCCTCGGCCGAGTCGACCGCCAAGCCCAAGGGCCCGCTGCCCACGGGCACCCCCACAGCCGGGCGACCGGGCGACAAGCCCGGCACCAAGCCCTCCACTAGGCCGGATGTGCAGTCGGGCGGCGTCCCAGGGAAGACCGGCTCGGCCGGGTCCGGCGGGCCCTCCGGGTCGAGCGGCTCACCCGGGTCCGGGCGTCCGCCCGCCGCCGGGCCGGGGTCCAGGACGGAGGCCCCCAAGCGTGAGACGGCCACGGGCGGCGAGCAGCCCAAGGGCTCCGCTGCCAAGGCCCTACCTGCCACGGGGGAGACGCCGAAGAGTGGCGGCTCTCCGTCCGCGGGCGGCTCGGTGTCTCGGGGCGGCACGGCCGCGGCTCCGTCCAAGACGGGGGATTCCGGCGCGGAGGCTTCCGGTGGCAAGGCCGGTGAGGCATCCGCCAGTTCCAAGGGGAGCGGTGAGGGTGGCAAGGGCGAGCGTTCGGTGTCGGTGAAGGTCATCATCGGCACCCGCCGTTACCACAGCACCGCCTGCCCGTTGATCCGTGGCGCGGGTGACACCGGCGTGGAGACCATGACGCTCGCCGCAGCCGAGGCGGCCGGGCTGACGAGCTGCTCGGTCTGCCAGCACGACCGCGAGACGGTCGGCTGAGCACAGAGGCGGTCACGCACCCCCTGCACTGGCGCGGCCGGGGAGACGGTCGCTGAGGACAGAGGTGGTCGCGCGGCCCCTGCGCTGGCGCGGCCGGGGAGACGGTCGGCTGAGGACAGAGGCAATCGCGCGCCCCCTGCGTCGGTGCAGCCGGGGGGATGGTCGCTGAGGGCAGAGGCGGTCACGCACCCCCTGCACTGGCGCGGTCGGGGAGACGGTCGCTGAGGACAGAGGTGGTCGCGCGCCCCTGCGCTGGCGCGGCCCGGGGGACGGTCGCTGAGGCAAGGCCGGGGTAGCTGCCCGCGTCGACCTGGCTGCTGGATGTTCGGTTGAGCGCGGGCGGGGGTCGCCGTGCGTGCCAGTACGGCTGTGGGTCGCTCGGCTGGGGTCACGGTGGGCTGGGGTCACGGTGGGCTGGGGTCATGGCGGGCTGGGGTCACGGTGGGCAAGTGATCGCCGCTTGGGGCAGCACAATCCCGAGAGGGTTGGCTGGGTACCGGACCTTGACGGGACATGGGCAGTCGCCCGCGCCATGACGGTTGTGGGACGGTTGGCCGAGTAAAGGGTCAGACGGGGCCAGGAGAGCCCGTTTGTGCTGGTGCGGCAGGGGAACGGCCGCCGGGGTAGCTGCCTGTGTCGGCTCGGCTGCAGGATGGGCGGCTGACGACAGGGCCGGGCACGACGACAGGGCAGGGCAGGGCGAGAGGGGCCGTTGCCGTCCTGGCCGCGTTCACTTCCTCTGGTCGGTGGTGGCCGCTTGAAGGGCGGTCCTGATCTGGAGGGTGGTGGGGATGCCGTCCTCAGGGGCGCGCTCTTGCGAGTGTGCCCCTGAGGGTGGGTGCAGCCTTGTGAGGTGTTTTCTGACAGGTCAGGCGCGGCGGAGTTGGAAGGTCAGGCCCAGGTCGGCGTCCGTGTGGGACGGCAGGCCGTCGGCGGTGCCCTCCGTGAGGTCGGCCGCCAGCACCTCCTCCGCCACCACGTGGCCCTCCGCGCGGAGCGCCGTGGCCAGGTCGGGGGAGGAGGCGGTCCACCACAGGTGGATGCGGTCGGTGATCGACAGGCCCGTGGACTTGCGGGCGTCCTGGACCAGGCGGATGACCTCGCGCAGCAGGCCCGCGCGGCGCAGCTCGTCGGTCAGCTCCAGGTCGAGGGCGACCGTCTCACCGGTGCCCGTGCCGATCGCGCCGGTCTCCACCGCCCAGCCCGAGCGGGGCTGCTCGTTGACGATCACCTCGTCGGGGCCGAGCATGATCTCGCCCAGTTCGTTGGCCTCCACCATGACCGTCGAGCCCGAGCGCAGGGCACGGGCGACCCGGGTGGCGTCGGCGGCCTCGATCGCGGCGGCCACCAGCTTCGTACGGGCCCCGAACCGCTTGCCCAGCGCCCGGAAGTTGGGCTTGACCGAGTAGGACACCAGGTCGGCGCTGAAGCCCGACATGTCCTCCAGCGTCTGGACGTTCAGCTCGTCGGCCACCAGCCCGCGCAGCTCCCCGGGCAGCGACGGCCAGTCGTGCGCCCCCACCAGCGCGCGCCGCAGCGGCTGGCGGGTCTTGACGCCGGAGGAGGCGCGGGCCGAGCGGCCCAGCTCCACCAGGCGACGCACCAGGGCCATCTGGTCCGACAGCACCGGGTCGAGCAGGTCGTCGCGCACCTGCGGCCAGGTCGTCAGGTGCACCGAGGACGGATCCCGCGGCCCGCGCAGCACGTCCCAGAGGTAGTCGGTGACGAAGGGCGTGATCGGCGCCATCAGCTTGAGCACAGTGTCCAGGCACTCGTACAGGGTCGCGAACGCGTCTTCCGAGCCCTGCCAGAAGCGGCGGCGGGAGCGGCGGACGTACCAGTTGGACAGGTCGTCGAGGAAGTCGGCCAGGCGGCGGCCGGCCCGCTGGGTGTCGTATTCGTCGAGCGCCGCCGTGACCTCGGCCACCGTACGGTGCAGCTCGGCCAGCGCCCAGCGGTCGAGCAGCGAGCGCTGGGCGGCCGGGGTGGCCTCGGCGAGCCGGTCGGGCGACCAGGACTCGGCGTTGGCGTAGAGGGTGAAGAACGAGGCGGTGTTCCAGAGCGTCAGCAGGACCTTGCGGACGATCTCCTCCAGCGTGCCGTGCCCCACCCGGCGGGCCGCCCACGGCGAGCCGGAGCAGGCCATGAACCAGCGCAGGGCGTCGGCCCCGTGCTGGTCCATCAGCGGGATCGGCTCGAGGATGTTGCCCAGGTGCTTGCTCATCTTGCGGCCGTCCTCGGCCAGGATGAGGCCGAGACAGAGCACGTTCTCGTAGGAGGAGCGGCCGAAGACGAGGGTGCCGACGGCCATCAGCGAGTAGAACCAGCCGCGCGTCTGGTCGGTGGCCTCGCAGATGAACTGGGCCGGGTAGAGGCCCTCGGGCAGGCCCCGCTCGCCCCACTGGGCGAACGGCATGGAGCCCGAGTCGTACCAGGCGTCGATGACGTCGGGCACCCGGCGGGACAGGCCGCCGCAGGCCGGGCAGTCGAACGTCACGTCGTCGACGTAGGGGCGGTGCGGGTCGAGCGCGGAGATGTCGCGGCCCGCCAGCGAGCCCAGCTCCTCCAGCGAGCCGACGCACGTCACGTGGGACTCGTCGCGCTCGCACACCCACAGCGGCAGCGGCGTGCCCCAGTAGCGCGAGCGGGACAGCGACCAGTCGACGTTGTTGCGCAGCCACTCGCCGAACCGGCCCCACTTGATCGTGTCGGGATACCAGTTGGTGTCGGCGTTCTCGGCCAGCATCTGGTCCTTGACCGCGGTGGTGCGGATGTACCAGGACGGGAGCGCGTAGTAGAGCAGCGCAGTGTGGCAGCGCCAGCAGTGCGGGTAGCTGTGCTCGAAGTGGCCGCCGCGGTAGAGCAGGCCGCGCGCCCGCAGGTCGTCGGTGAGCTCCTCGTCGGCGTCCTTGAAGAACTTGCCGCCGACCATGGGCACGTCGTCGAGGAAGCGGCCGTCGGGGCCGATCGGGTTGACGACCGGCATGTCGTAGCGCTTGATGACGGCCAGGTCGTCGGCGCCGAAGGCCGGGGCCTGGTGGACCAGGCCGGTGCCGTCTTCGACGGTGACGTAGTCGCCCAGCACGATGTAGTGGGCGCCGGGGATGTCGACCAGGTCGAACGGCCGGCTGTAGGGAGTGCGCTCGAGGTCGCGGCCGGTGTAGCGGGCCACCTCGGTCACCCCCTCGCCGAGCACCGACAGCAGCGGCTCGGCCACGACGAGGACCTCGCCCTCGGCCGTGCGGGCCGCCACGTAGGTCACGTCGGGGTGCACGGCGACGGCCGTGTTGGAGACCAGCGTCCACGGCGTGGTCGTCCAGACCAGCAGCGCCGCGCCCAGCTCGGCCAGCGGGCCGGCGGTCACGGGCATGCGGACGTGGACCGACGGGCTGGAGACGGTCTCGTAGCCGCCCGGCTGGCCCAGCTCGTGGTCGGACAGCCCGGTGCCGCAGCGCGGGCAGTAGGGCGTGATCCGGAAGTCGCGGAACAGCAGCCCCTTGTCGAAGACGACCTTCAGCGACCACCACACCGACTCGATGTAGGACGGGTCCATCGTGCGGTAGGCCTGGGACAGGTCGATCCAGTAGCCCATCCGCTCGGTCATCTGCTCGAACGCGTCGACGTGCCGCAGCACCGACTCGCGGCACTTGGCGTTGAACTCGGCGATGCCGTACGTCTCGATGTCCTTCTTGCCGGACAGGCCCAGCTCGCGCTCGACGCCGACCTCGACCGGCAGGCCGTGGCAGTCCCAGCCGGCCTTGCGCGGCACGCTGAACCCGCGCATCGACTTGTAGCGCGGGAACAGGTCCTTGAACACGCGCGCCTCGACGTGGTGGACGCCCGGCAGGCCGTTGGCGGTGGGCGGCCCCTCGTAGAAGACCCAGGACGGGTTGCCGGCGTTTTGCTCCACAGAACGCTCGAAGATCTTCCCGTCCCGCCAGCGGTCGAGGACCTCGCGCTCGAGCGCGGGCAGGTCGACCTGCGCGGGAAGAGAGCGGAACGTTGGCGACGACATTTCGGGCGTGACCTCCACGCTTGAGCGGCCGATAGGGCTGTGCGTGAAGGGACGAAGCCTCGCGGCCCCGCGGTACCACCCCTCTTGACCCCGCGCGCGGCGAGGCCCTCTTCATTGGCTGCGGCCGGTTCTAATGAGCCCATAAGGGCCGTTCTTCCGGCGGCTCCGGGGTGATATCCCTCACAGTCGGGGCCCCATCAACGCCTTGCAGACACAAACCATAACGCAGAGTGGAGGCGAAGGCTTCCAGGTTTCCCAGGGCGGAACCCGACTCTCGACACCGATCGGTACGCAAGTCGTAAACCGCGCAAAGTTGTGGGAATGGACGCCCCTGAGGAGGAGTTGAATGCGCGGGGCGGGATAGTACGGGAGAGGTAAACCGTCCGGCGGGTCGTTTGCCGTTCCGTTATCCGGATCCTAAGCTGCCCGCACCATTTCACGGCCTTGATCAGCAATGGAGGCAGCCATGGCGGCAGTCACGCAGACCGCTACACCGACGATGTGGTCGGCAGAAGAGCTGGCCGAGGTACGCGGCAGGCTCCAGAAGGAGATCGACGAGCTCGAGGCCGACATCCTCCGCCACGAGACCGAGATAGCCTCTGGAGACGTCACCCAGGGAGCCGGCGACGACCAGGCGGACGCCGGCGCCAAGACGTACGAGCGCGAACGCGAGATCGCCCTTACCCTGAATGCGCGCGATCTGGTCGCGCAGAACGAACGTGCGATCGCCAGGATCGACGCAGGGACCTATGGAGTGTGCGAATCGTGCCACAAGCCGATCGGCAAGGAACGCCTCCAGGCGTTCCCGAGGGCGACGCTGTGCGTGACCTGCAAGCAGAAGGAGGAGCGCCGGTAGCGGGCGGCCCGGGGGAGGGTGGCACGGCGGGCAGGGCCCGCCGTCGCCTGATCACCATCCTCATCGCGCTGGCGGCCGTGATCTACGCGGCCGACCTCGCCACCAAGACGGTGGTGCTGCGCACTCTGGAAGGCGAGGCGCCGCTGGTGGTCATCCCCGGCGTCCTGCAGTTCCGGGTCATCTTCAACTCCGGTGCCGCGTTCAGCATCGGCACCGGAATGACCTTCGTCTTCACCTGCATCGCGGCCGGCGTGGTCGTGGCGATCGTGCGCACCGCCCGCAAACTGGGCAGCCTCTCCTGGGCGATCACGCTCGGGCTGCTGCTGGGCGGGGCGGTCGGCAACCTCACCGACCGGCTGCTGCGCTACCCCTCGGGCATCGGGCGCTCCACGCAGCTCCAGGGGCACGTCGTCGACTTCATCGAGGTGCTCCCGGGGAACTTCCCCGTCATCGACTACTTCCCCGTCTTCAACATCGCCGACTCGGCGATCGTCTGCGGCGGCATCCTGGCGGTCATCCTGGCCTGGCGCAACGTACAGCTCGACGGCTCCAAGGAGGAGCCGCGCACGCAGGGGCACAAGGAGAAGGAGGTGGCCGGCGATGACTGAGCAGCGCAGCCTGCCCGTGCCCGACGGCCTGGAGGGCGAGCGGCTCGACGCCGCGCTCTCGCGCCTGTTCGGCTTCTCCCGCACCCGCGCCGCCGAGCTGATCACGGCGGGCGAGGTGCTCGTCGACGGGCGGCAGCCCGCCAAGTCCGACCGGGTGCAGGCGGGCGCCTGGCTCGACGTGACCATGCCGGCGCCGGTCAGCGCGCCCATGCCGATCGCCGAGCCGGTGCCGGGCATGTCCGTCGTCTACGAGGACGACGACATCATCGTGATCAACAAGCCCATCGGGGTGGCCGCCCACCCGACCGTCGGCTGGACGGGCCCCACCGTGATCGGCGGCCTGCTCGGGGCCGGGCACACCATCGCCACCAGCGGCGCCGCCGAGCGCCAGGGCATCGTGCACCGGCTCGACGCCAACACCACGGGCACCATGGTCGTGGCCAAGAGCGAGCACGCGTACTCGCATCTCAAGCGGGCCTTCAAGGAACGCACGGTCGACAAGCGCTACCACGCGCTCGTGCAGGGGCATCCCGACCCGTTCAGGGGCACGGTCGACGCACCCATCGACCGGCACCCGGCGGGCGACGGCCGCTTCGCCGTGGTGGCAGGGGGCAAGCCGTCGGTGACGCACTACGACACGGTGGAGGCGTTCCGTGCCGCGTCGCTGCTGGACATCAAGCTGGAGACCGGGCGTACGCACCAGATCAGGGTACACATGGCGGCGCTGCGCCATCCGTGCGTCGGCGACCTGCAGTACGGCGCCGACCCCACGCTCGCGTCCCGCCTCGGCGTCACCCGGCAGTGGCTGCACGCGGTGGCGCTCGGCTTCGAGCACCCCTCGACGGGCGAGTGGGTGTCGTTCGGCACCGACTACCCGCAGGACCTGCAGAAGGCCCTCGACATCGTGCGCGACGAGTCCTGAGGGCCTCTGGGCGATCCCGCACTGGCCGGGCGCGCTAGCCCAGCGCCATCCGGGCGAGTGCCGTGACGACCGCCGCGGCCGCCAGGACGACCAGGAACGGCGCGCGCAGCAGCAGCGCCACCACCGCGGCGCCGAGCCCCGCCGCGCGGGCCGGGTCGAAGCGCAGCCCGCCCTCCGCCGTGAACATCTGCACCGCGATCAGCGCCGCCAGCAGCGCCACCGGCACGAGTTCGGCGAACCTGCGCACCGCCGGGTGGTCCAGCACCGCCCGGGGGGCGGCCAGCCCGGCCAGCTTGAGCGCGTAGCAGCCCGCGCAGACGGCGGCGATCGCCCACCACAACGTCATCGCACCATCACCACCAGGACGGCCACGGCCGACATCAGCACCGGCACGCCCGGCGGGAAGAACGGGGTGGCGCACAGCGCGATCGCCGCCGCGGCCACGGCCAGCCCGCGCAGTTCGGCGCTCTCCGCCAGCCGGGGCCACAGGATGGCCAGGAACGCGACCGGGCCCACCACGTCCAGGCCCAGCACGCCGGGGTCGCCCAGGAACGAGGTGCCGTACGCGCCGGCCAGCGTGGTCAGGTTCCAGGTGAGGTAGAGGCTGGCGAACGTGGTCACGAAGGCCGTACGCGCGGCCTCCTGGGTCGGCTGGGCCAGCGCGACGGCCGTGGTCTCGTCGATGACGCCCTGGGCGGCCAGGAGCCTGCGCGGGCCGCGTACCCGGAGGAGGTCGGCCAGGCGCAGGCCGTACAGGGTGTTGCGGCCGCCCAGCAGCAGCGCGCTCAGGGCGGCGGCCAGCAGGTCGCCGCCCGCCCCCACCGCGCCGGTCAGCGCGAACTGTGAGGCGCCCGTGAACGCCAGCAGGCTCAGCACGCACGCCTGCGGCACGGACAGTCCCGCGGTGACGGCCGCGGCGCCGAAGGCGAGCCCGGACAGCCCCACGGCCAGGCCCACGCCCAGTCCGTCCCGCACGGCGGCGGAACGGTGAGTTGTCGGTTCCATGCCAAGGGAGGCTAGGTGCCGGGTGGGTAGCCGGTCTTGTACGTTCCTGCGGCCTTTTGGTAGGCGGCGGGAGGGACGCCCATGATGCGCTTGAAGTGGCGGTTGAGGTGGGCCTGGTCGGTGAAGCCCACCTCCGCGGCCACGAGCGCCGGGCGCACGCCGGCCAGCAGGAGGTGACGGGCCTGGCGTACCCGGAGGGAGGTCAGGTAGGCGTGCGGCGGCATCCCCGTCGCCTCCTTGAACGCCCGCAGCAGCGCGAACGGCCGTGCCCCCACGGTCTCCGCCAGGTCGTCCAGCGTCGGCGGATCGACCAGGCTCGCGTGCAGCACGTCGAGCGCCTCGCGCACCGCCCGCCTGCCCTCGGCGGGCAGCACCGCGGGCGGCCTGGGGGCGGCGTGGCGGGTCAGCAGCCGGGCGAACAGCGTCCGGCTCAACGTCGAGGCGGCCAGCGCGTCACCGCGTTCCGCGGCCTCGTGCGCGCGCCCGAGCAGCGCCGCCACCTGGTCGTCGCGCGCCACCTGGCGCGGGAAGTGCGGCGTCCCGGCGGGCGCGCCCAGTTCCTCGGCGACGGCGGCCAGCGCGTGGACCGACGGGTAGAGCATCCGGTACGCCCACCCGCCCGGCACCCCGGCCTGCCCCGTGTGCACCGAGTCGGGGTTGACCAGCACCAGCTCGCCCGCGCCCGCCCGGTGCAGCGTGCCCCGGTAGTCGAACTCCTCCACGCCCGCGACGATGAGGCCGATGGCGTAGCCGTCGTGCGCGTGCCGGGAGAAGCGGTGGGTGACGTAGCGGGCCTTGAGCAGGTCGGTCTCCGGCACCGCCGGGTGCCGCCAGAACCGCGCCTGCTCCTTCATCGTGCTCTGAACGTCTTGGCGAACGTCTCGAAGTAGCGACGGTCCTTGGTCCAGCGGGAGTTCGGGGTCTCCCAGTAGAGGGCGTACGGCCGGCCGTCGGAGGTGTGGAAGCCCCGGTTGACCACGTGGATGGTGACGCCCTCGCGCACCCTGGTGAACTCCCAGTCGGCGGCCGGGCGGCCCTGGTAGTCGAGGGCGGTGATGCCGATGCGCCGGTAGCCCTGGAACTCGCCCTTGCGCTTGATCTCCGCCTCCAGCGCGGTCCAGTGCCGTACGGGGTCGGACCAGGGCAGGTCGGGCACCGTCCACTCCACGATCATCGCGCCGGAGGTGCCGGGGCCGGTGAAGGAGACGCTGTCGCGGGTGGCGTGCTTCTTCGCCGTCCAGCCGTCGGGCATGGCGATCTGGAAGCTGCCCGCCGCGTTCGTGTAGGGCCGCCAGCCGTCGGGGACGGATGCGGTGGGATCGTCTTCATGGGTCACCGACGGGTCCGCGGACGGCTTCTCGTCCGGATCCTGGGCCGGGGCGCTCGGGTCGCCCGCCGGGTCCTGGACGGGGTCGGTGGTGGCCTGCCCGATCGGGGTGGGGTCGGTGACGGTCGGCGCGGTGCTCCAGCGGTCGGACAGCAGCACGACACCCGTGCCCAGCAGCGCCACGGCGATCACGGCCGCGGGCACCCAGATCCCCCACGCCCTCCCGCGCCGGCCCCGCCCTTCGGGGAGCGTGGGGGACGGCCCGCCCGTCTCCGTCGTCCCTCCTCCGGCGAGCCCGCCATCGGTCAAGGGCGCGGGGGTGGGTGCGTGGCCGGGCGCGGCGGAGGGAAGCGAGGGCTGAGAGAGGGGCGGGGCGGGAAAGGCGGAGGGAGGTGCGGAGGCGATCTCGTACAGGAGCCGGGCCGCCTCCTCCGCCCCCATCCGCGTGGCCGGGTCGCGGCGCAGCAGGCCCATGACGACCGGCCGCAGCGACCCGGCCCGCGCCGGCGGCGCCGGCTCGTCGCGCAGCACCGCCGCCACGGTCGCCGCCCAGGAGTCGCGCCTGAACGGCGGCTCGCCCTCGACGGCCGCATACAGGGTCGCCCCCAGCGACCACAGGTCGGACTCGGGCCGGGCCGGCTCGCCGTTGAGGCGCTCTGGCGGCATGTACGCGGGCGTGCCCACCAGGCCGCCGGTCGCCGTCAGTCCCGCCTCGGTCTCCATCGAGGCGATGCCGAAGTCGGTCAGCACCACCCGGCCGTCGTCGGCCAGCAGCACGTTCTCCGGTTTGACGTCACGGTGCAGCACCCCGGTCGCGTGCGCGGCCCGCAGCGCGTCGAGCACCCGGCCGCCGATCACCGCGACCTGCTGGGGTCGCAGCGGCCCGTCCGCGCCGATCACCTGCGCCAGCGAGCGTGACCGGACGAGCTGCATCACGATCCAGGGCCGGCCGTCCTCCTCGACGACGTCGTGGATGACCACGACCGAGGGATGGTCGAGGCGGCCCGCCGCCCTGGCCTCCCTGATGGTCCTGCGGTTGAGCTCGGCCCGCTTGGCGTCGCCCACCCCGGTGTAGCGGACCTCCTTGATCGCCACTGTGCGGTCGAGCAACTCGTCGTACGCTCGCCACACGACGCCCATGCCGCCCTCACCGAGCGGTTCGAGCAGACGGTAGCGATTGCCGACGTGCACGGGCGCAGCCTACTTGGCGGGTTCGAACGTCGCGCAGAACCCCAGGAAGAAGTCGTAGTCCGCCTTCCAGTGGCTGTTGAGCGTGTGCCAGTAGATGGCGTACGCCCGCCCGTTGTACGTGACGAACCCCCTGTTGCGGACCCGCGTCTTCCCCGTGTTGGTGTTCCAGGTGAAGTCCCAGTCGGCGGCGGCCTTCATGTAGGCGGGCGGGTCCTCGACCTTCTCGATCCCGAGCTTGTCGTAGCCGCCGAAGTTGTTCTTGAGCGACGGCTCCTGCTTCTTCCAGTCCTTGTACGGGTCCGTGCCCGGCTCGGCCGCCTCCTCGATCATGACGTACGCGTTGGAGGCCGCGCCCGGTCCCTTGAACTTGACCTGCCGGCCGCTGCGCGTCCACACGTCCCAGCCCTTGGGCAGGCCGATGGAGAAGCCCATCTTCTTGTCCTTGTACATCTTCCACCCGGCGGGCAGCGGGTCCTTCGTCTCCTTGGGCGTCGCGCTCGGTGACGGCGACGCGGTCTCCGAGGGAGAGGCGGAGGGAGACGCGGAGGGCGGGGGAGACGGAGGGGACGCGCTCGCCGAGCCCGCCGGAGTCGAGGCGGTGACGGCGGCCGTGGTGGGGCCGCCGGTCGCGCGTGGCTCCTCGTCGGGGGCCGAGCTGAGGCCGAGGTAGCCGCCCACCCCGGCCACCAGCACGACGGCGACGGCCGCCGCGAGGATCATGCCCGCCCGTCGCGGTTCTGGCCGGTCCGCGCTGATGGTGGACTCCCCGGAGCCGCCCGGGGGAGAGGGCGGCGTCGGCTTGACGGTCTGCGCCTGCGAGATGCGCGCGCCGGTCTCGGGCAGGGCCGCCGGTACGGGCTTGGGCAGGGCGAGGTCGGGGTCGGTGGGGGTGTCGTCCTCGACGGGGGCGTACGGGCGTCTGGCCTTGGCCGGGCCAGGCCGTTTCGGCTTCGCGGGCGGGGTGGCGGGACGGGGGGCGGGCGCCGGCACGTGGAGCTCCTGCGCGGGGAACTGCGCCGTGGGCGGCGGGCTCGCCTGCGCGATGGTTTCGCGCAGCAGCCGCTGCGCCTCCTCGAACGTCAGCCGCTGCACCGGCTCCTTGACCAGCAGCCCCTGGATCACGTCGGTGAGCGGGCCCGCGTGCGGCGCGGGGTCGGGCTCGTCGGTGAGGACGGCGTGCATGGTGGCCAGCGCCATCCCGCGCTCGTGCGGGGAGCGGCCCTCCACGGCCGTGTACAGGGTGGCGCCGAGGGACCACAGGTCGGACTCGCGCCGCGCGGGCAGGCCCTTGAGCCGCTCGGGCGCGATGAACGCGGGCGTGCCCGCCAGGCCCGTGACCGTGAGCTGCGTCTCGGTCTCCAGGGTGGCGATGCCGAAGTCGGTGAGCACGACCCGGCCGTCGTCGGCCAGGAGCACGTTCTCGGGTTTGACGTCGCGGTGCAGCACCCCCGCCTCGTGGGCGCGGTGCAGCGCGTCCAGGACGGCCAGGCCGATCTCGGCCACCCGCTTGGGCGGCAGCGGCCCGTCCTGCTTGATCACCGCGCCCAGCGACCGTGACGGGACGAGCTGCATGACGATCCAGGGCCGTTCGTCCTCCTCGATCACGTCGTGCACGACGATCACGTTGGGGTGCTCGAACCGCGCGGCCGCCCTCGCCTCGCGCATGGTGCGCCGGTTGAGCAGCTGCACCTCCTCGCCCAGGGCGGCGGCGTATCTGACCTCCTTGACCGCCACCGTGCGGTCGAGCAGTTCGTCGTGGGCGCGCCAGACGATGCCCATGCCGCCCCTGCCGATGGGCTCCTGCAGGTGGTACCGGCCGGCGATGCGGCGTCCGTCCTGCTTACGATCCGACGTCAACGGCCTCAAACCCCTCCTCTAGGCCAAGAAATACTCCCATAGCGGGGGATCAACGGCGACTCGCCTGAAGGTCAGTCCGCCCTGTACAACCTGCCGACCAGCAGGTCGGGACGGGGTGTAGGGTTCAGATATGACTTGTCGTCGCTACGCGTTTACCGAGCCGGCTCCGGGAGAGCCGGTCGTCGGGTAGCGACCGCCTGGAGTCGGCACGAGGCAGAGACCACCGTCTCTGCCTTTTTGGTTTTCCGCCGGCTCCAGAGGGCCGGCCCTGGAGTCGAGGAGCCGGAATGTCATCGACCTTGGAACGTCAGGCCGTCGCGGTGGGCGGCCTGCTCGTGGGCGAGGGGCCCGCCGTGGTGATCGGCGGGCGCGTCAGCCTGCGGGCCCGGCGCGGGGCGGCCGACCCGTACGCCGCGCTGCGGGAGGGGGTCACGCTGGTGGAGCCGGCCACGGCGGCCGACCTGCCGGCGATCGCCGAGCTGGCGGGGGCCGTGGTGGTGGGGGCGTCGTGGACGCGTGACATCCCCCTGGTGCGGGCGGCGTCCGGGCTCGGGCTGCCGGTCGTGGTGGAGCGGCGGCCGTCGGCCCCCGTGGAGGAGTGGCTGGGCCTGGCCGACTACTGCGCGACGGAGGGCGACGGGCGGGTCATCCTCTGCGAGGGCGGGCGTCCTGACCTGGGGGTGGTGCGGGCGGCGCGGGCCGCGGGCGGGCGTCCCGTGCTGGTGGACGTCTCGGGCGACGCCGGGCTGTCGGCCGCCGCGGTCGCGGCCG